>JAHHTM010000003.1 GCA_020024675.1 Muricomes sp. | reverse complement strand
GTGATATATAGAGAAAAAATTTCATAAAACCTCGTTTTGTAAAAGTAGTGTCCTTTTAATATATGCGATCAATAGAAAAACAATGATATAAGCATATATGGACGAAAAAAGACATAGGATAAGGCAAAGACATTTAAGGAAGTTCCTATGTCATTTTTAAATAGTAAAGGAATCTGTAAACGAATCACAGCAGTCAGTCTTATTCTTTTGATTGTTATTATGTCTGTTTTTACAGGATGTGCAGATCAGAAGAAAGATGAAAATGAGTTGTTTCGTATTTTTACAAAAGAACTATTTTGTAAAGAAGTCACATCAAATACTATAAGTCTACATTATTCACTAAAAAGACCAGAAAAGTATGGCATCAATAAGATACCTGTGACCTATGGAACCATTTCATCTGAACCAGAAGAACTATCTATTTCAGTTGAAAATATGGATGCTGCACTTCACGCGTTTGATTATAAAAAGTTGTCTATGAAAAATCGTCTGACATATGATGTGTTGCAAAATTATGTGGAACAGACAAAAAAGGAAATCCCTTATCTTTTGTATGAGGAACCATTAGGAACTGTGAACGGTACTCACACACAGCTTCCGGTGCTTTTGGAAGAATTTCAATTTCGTACGAAAGAAGATATTGATACATATTTAAAATTGATAAAAACAACACAAGATTACTTTACATCAATCGAAAAATTTGAAATTGAAAAAGCAAATGCAGGCTTATTTATGTCAGACAGGGAAGCAGATGAGGTTATAACACAATGTAGAGCATTTTATGAAGAATGGGAAAGCAACAATCTGTTTCGTGGATTTGTAAAAAAGATTGAGGCATTTGATTTTTCGCCAGAAGAAAAAGAACGATATATAGAGAGAAATGCACAACTTTTGAATACTTATGTATTTCCTGCATATCGACATCTTGAGAATGTTATTCAACGGTTAAAGGGTACTGGAAAAAATGATGGAGGTCTTTGTAATTTTCCAGAGGGAAAGAAATATTATGAACTTGTTGCAGCAAAGTCTTCCTGCTCCGGAAGAAATATTAAAGAACTTGAAGAGTTGACAAAAAAACAAATACAGACAGACTATAGAGCATTGGAAAAAGCACTTAGTTTAGAGAAAACAGGGTTGGGAGAGTCAACTTTTCTGAAGGAAAGTAATCCCATCGTCATATTAGAAGAATTAAAACAGAAAATGAGTGCGACGTTTCCAGAACTTTCAGATACAAAAGTGGATGTGAAGTATGTTCCTCAGGAAATGGAAAAAAATTTAAGTCCTGCGTTTTATATGATTCCGGCACTTGATTATATGGATGAAAATGTGATTTATGTAAATAGGGCTTATATAAGCGACCCTCTTACATTATATACAACCTTGGCGCATGAAGGATATCCTGGGCATTTATATCAGACAGTCTATTTTGCTAAAACAAATCCAGATCCGATAAGGAGTATGTTCCATTTCGGAGGATATGTAGAAGGATGGGCAACATATGTGGAAATGGGAAGTTATTATCTGTCCTCTCTTCCTAAAAATCAGGCGACAATCTTTCAGAAAAACAGTTCAATTATTTTAGGGTTATATGCACTTACAGATATAGGGATTCATTATGAAGGCTGGTCCAGAGAGGAAGTCTTTCGTTTTCTGGAAAACTATGGGATAGCACAAAAAAATGTTGTAGACAGGATGTATGATCTGATTATTGGATGTCCTGGAAATTATTTGAAATATTATATTGGTTATCTGGAATTTCTTGATCTCAAGCAGAAATGTATGGAGAAAGAAGGCAAAAATTTTTCGCAGAAAAAATTTCATAAAATTGTGTTAGATATCGGGCCTGCACCATTTCCAATTGTAGAAAAGTACATGTGGGAAATGTGTGAAGCAAAACAGAAATAAAAGAAAGAAGGAATGAAATTGAACAGTCTTTGGGCAGGCATGATCATCATTGGAATTGTTTATGGCGCGTTTAACGGGACAATACCGGATATTACGAATGCTGCACTGGATTCAGCAAAAGAAGCAGTAATGCTTTGTATTACAATGCTTGGTGTCATGTCTTTCTGGAGTGGCCTTATGGAAATTGCAACAAAAGCGGGAATTATTGAAACAGTGTCAAAAAAATTTTCTCCTGTGATTCATTTTCTTTTTCCGGATATTCCAAAAGGACATAAGGCAAATCAATATATTACGACTAATTTTATTGCAAATATTTTGGGGCTTGGATGGGCAGCAACTCCGGCTGGATTAAATGCAATGTCGGCATTGTCAGATCTCGAGGAGGAAAGAAGAGCAAAAGGAAAATCTGCAGTCAAACCACAGGTTGCATCAAAAGAGATGTGCACTTTTTTGATTCTTAATATTTCATCCTTGCAGTTGATACCAGTGAATATAATTTCTTACAGAAGCCAGTATGGAAGTGCCGACCCGACATTGGTAGTAGGAGCTGGAATTGTGGCAACTTTTGTTAGTACAGCGGTGGCAGTTTTGTTTTGCAAGGCGGTAAAACATTTACACTGATTATCCAATATGATAAACTAAACCTAGAATATTTGTACACAAGCAAGTACAAGAAGAGGTAGAGTTTATGGAAATGCGTTTTGAAATTCCAGACACTTTTTGGAGTCTGTTTCGTTCGGTTAATCGTGATACCTATATAGAATCACTTTTGGCAATTAATGAAGAGTATCAGTATAATAATTACTTTCTCACAAAAGAAGCTTGTATACAGGTACTAAGTGACAAAAATGCAAGGGAGCATTTTGATCTTTTAAAAGAAGAGGATGAAAACGAGTTTGATCTGTTAGAAACCACGTCTTCCCGCATTCTGAATTGGCTCTTAAAGAAAGGCTGGCTCAAAAAGATAGAAGATTACAGCAATCTCGTTGTAAATATTGTTATACCAGATTATGCTGCAATTTTTATTGATGCTTTTGAACATCTTACAAATGAAGACATGGAAGAAACAGAGGTGTATATACAGAATGTTTATGCCACCTTGTATTCTTTTAAGTATGATGAAAGAGCCACACTTGCGATGCTTAGGACTGCACTTGTAAATACAAGAAGACTTAATAAAGTTCTTCAGGATATGCTCCATAATATGGACAAATTTTTTGCACGGCTTTTAGATCAGGAGTCTTATGGAGATTTATTAAGTGAGCATCTAGAAGGCTTTGTAGAAGATATGGTGCAGAAAAAATATCATATATTAAAAACTTCTGATAATTTTTATCGTTATAAAACAGATATTAAAAATACATTGAAAGAAATGCGTGATGATGAACTATGGATTGAAAAAATAAGAGAGCGTGCAAAGGCAGTGAAAGACACAAAAGATGATGTATTGGATCTTTTGGATATGATTGAACGTGGATTTGACGATATAGAGCATCGTATTTCCAATATGGATAGAGAACATACGAAATATATCAGAGCTACTGTGACAAGACTCAATTATCTTTTAAGTGGACAGACAGATACAAAAGGTCTGGTAATTCAGCTATTGAATAAAATGGCTGCACAGGAAAATCCGGATGATATGATTCTTCAGACTGGCAAAAAGATGAATTTGTCATTTTTAGAGATAATTTCTGAAAAATCCTTATACAAACGAAGAAAATCGAAAAAAGATTTTATTAGCCAAATGGCAAAAGAGGAGGTTGAAGAAGACCTCGAAAGAGAAGATGTTTTGAAGTTAAATAAAGTGCAGGTTCGTTTTAGTAAAAAACAGATAGAAGATTTTATTGAGGAAAATATGGAAGGCGAGGTCATGGATACATCTACACTTGTTGTGGACAGTGACGAAACATTTGAAAAGTTGATACTTGCCTATGATTTGAGTACAAGAAAGAAGAGTAGATATATGGTAGTTAAAAAAGAGGGTGATTTAATAGAAAATAATGGCTACCGGTATCCGGTACTTCAGTTTATGAGAAAATAAATTTAGGAGAGAACATAAGATGATAGAATACTATGAAACGCTTTTGCCAGAAGAACAGGAAGATCTGACCGAAGTAGTAAAGGCATTATACCGTCAGACATTTTTGCTGGAGCAGAAGTTTGACCGACGTCTTGGCAGAATGGTGTATCAGCAGGATTATCGTATTTGCAGCCGACATCTTGAATTTTTAAAAAGATATTTTGCTATTTCAGGTATTGAGCTTAAGGAAAATGCACATATGGGTCTTATTTATATTCAGGGGGAAAATCTTATGGGAGAAAAACTTCCTAAGCTTGCAACGATTTATATACTGATCCTAAAACTGCTTTATGATGAGCAAATGGCATCGGCCTCTGCAAGTAGTCATATTGTAACCACATTGGGAGCAATAAATGGAAAGGCTGGAGATTTTGGAATCCTTAGAACAATGCCATCTCCTACCGAGATGAAGAGGACAATTTCATTACTTAAGAAATGTCAGATCGTGGAGCCGCTTGATATAATCGAAGAACTTGATGAACATATGCGTTTGGTTATTTATCCGTGTATCAATGCAGTGGTATCGGGAGATAACGTAAGTGAATTGTTAAATACATTCAGTGAGGAGGAATATAGTGGAAAAGAACCAGCCCTTCAAAGCAATTTCGAAAATATGTCTGAATAACTGGCATTATATAGACAGAAAGATACTGACACTGAACCAGGGAATCAACTTTTTTACAGGACATTCCGGAAGTGGAAAGTCTACAGTGATTGATGCTATGCAGATTGTTTTGTATGCAAATACCGATGGAAGAGGATTCTTTAATAAAGCTGCAGCAGATGATTCGGATCGATCCCTTATAGAGTACCTTAGAGGTATGGTAAATATCAGTGAAAATAATGAATCGCAGTATTTAAGAAATCAAAATTTTTCCAGTACGATTGTTCTGGAATTAGAGCAGACAAATACAAAAGAAAAACAATGTATTGGTGTTGTATTTGATGTAGAGACAGCAACAAATGAAATAAGCAGATTGTTCTTCTGGCATACAGGAGGTCTTTTACCAAATGATTATCGTGGGGACAAGCGGTGTCTTTCAACGATGGAAATTAAAGAGTATCTGCAGAGAAACTTTTCGACGGATCAGTATTATTGTGGACCGAGCAACGAAAGATTTCGTCGTCAGATGTATGACATTTATCTTGGCGGACTGGACATGGAAAAATTTCCTCGTCTTTTTAAACGTGCGATTCCATTTCGTATGAACATAAAACTAGAAGATTTTGTAAAAGAATATATTTGTATGGAACAAGACATCCATATTGAAGATCTTCAAGAAAGTGTCACACAGTATGGGCGTATGCGAGGCAGGATTGAACAGACATTAGAGGAAATAAAATGGCTTCAGGAAATTCAAGAGGCATATAAAAAATTTAAAGCTAAGCAAGATGAGGTGGATTGCTGTACTTATCAGATTGAAAAGCTTGAAATGCTTCAGTTAAGATCAAAAATACAGGAATTTATCGATAAGATCGCACAAAGAAGAGAAGAAATAAAAACCAACGAAGCGTTAAAAGAAGGATTTGAAAAAGAAGAAGCCCGGATTGAAAAAGCCTACGAAGAAATTTTGCTGCGAATCAATAACAGCGGATATGATGCCTTAAAAACAGAACTTTTAAATTTAAATGAAACACTGGAACGTTTTGGAAATAGTAAAGCAAAGTGGGAAAAAATTGCAGCAAATCTTAGCCAATGGAAAGATAGTGATATCACTCCAAATCAGACGATATGGGATATTGAAAAATTTGTAGAAAAAACCATATCAAAGGATGAAATAGAACGACTAAAAAATAGTCTGTTCAATATTAAAGAAGAGCTGGAAGAAGAACGTAGAGAGTTGGACTCAAAAGTTCGAAAAATTAAAAAAGAAGAACAAGAATTAAGAGAAGAACTAAAAGAGTTAAAACAGGGTCATAAAGCATATCCAAAAGAACTTGAAGAAGCAAAATTTGAGCTCAGAACAAAACTTACCGAACAATATGGTAAATTTGTAAATGTTCAGATACTGGCGGATCTTCTGGATATTAAAGATGAGCGCTGGCACAATGCCGTGGAAGGTTATCTTGGAAACAATAAACTGATGCTTGTAGTGGAACCGAAATATGTAAAGACTGCCATGGATATTTATAAGAACATGGACAGAAAAAAATATTTCCGTGTGTCAGTGCTTGATACAGAAAAGATTCTTGAATCTTCATTGAGTGGTGAAATTTCTGCATATAAGGGTGCTCTGTCAGAAGAAGTGAAAGCAAAGGAAGAATATGTTCGGTCATATATAGATTTTATGCTTGGAAAAGTAATAAAATGCGAAAGTGTGGAAGAACTTCGTAACTGTAAGATCGGTATTACTCCAGAGTGTATGTTATACCATAGTTTTAGTTTGCGTCATATTAATCCAGAAAATTATACGCGCAGAGCGTACATCGGTGAGACAAGTATGCGTAAAAGAATACGTCAGCTGGATGAAAGATGTCAGAACCTTCAAAAAGAAAGACTTCCGCTTCAGGAAGAGCTGGAAGAATTAAAAAAACTTTTGCAAATGGAGTCTTTACAACAGCCGGTTTCAGATTATACAGAGTGCTTAGAGGATATCAGTCATATTGCATCAAGAGAAAAGAAAAAGGCACAGATTGTAGAAAAAATGCAGAAGATACAAGAGGAATCATTGTCATTGTGGGAAGCACAAAAGCAAGAACTTGTAAAACAAAAAGAATCTGTAAAACAGAAGATTGACAATGTGACAAAGCTAATTTGGAGTAATCAAGAACTGATCAACAAATATAGTGAAGACAGCTTAAATTTAGAAAGTATTCTTTCAGAAAAACAAAAAAGTTTTGTGGAAAACCTTTTGTTTGAAGAGATGTTTGCAGCATATATGGAAACAAGAAAGAGCACAAACTATGAGTATCTAAAGAAAAATCGTACAAATGAGTGCTTACAGCTGGAAGAAGAAAAAAAGGAATTGTATCAGTCTCTTGTCGATAAAAGAAGTCGATATCTGCAAAACTATATGAATCGTACATTCTCATCTGTCATTGAAACAAATGAACCATACGATGAATTATTGGAAAGTTTGCAATGTGATCATCTGGAAAACTATAAAGAAGCTGCAAAACAACAAGCAAGATCAGCAATAGAACACTTCAAGGACGACTTTATATTTAAGATAAGAAGTGCTATAAGGGAAGCATACCAAAGAAAAGATGAACTAAATCGTATTATAAGCAGACTGGATTTTGGTAAAGATAAATACCAGTTTGTGATTACGAAAAACAAAGGTGCGGATGGCAAGTATTATAAAATGTTTATGGATGATTCATTGCAGATCGATCCATCACAATTATCGGACTCCATGGAGAATCAGATGGATATGTTTACAATGGAGCACGAAGACAAATATGGTGATCTGATGAATGAGCTGATCGGAATATTTATTCCACCGGAAAATGCTTCAAAAGAAGAGCTGGAAGAAGCTAAAAGAAATATGGAAAAATATGCAGATTATCGTACATATCTTTCCTTTGATATGCAGCAGATTGTCAGTGGAGAAAAAGATATGACAATAGGGCTTAGTAAGATGATCAAAAAGAATTCAGGTGGAGAAGGACAAAACCCATTGTATGTTGCGCTTCTTGCAAGTTTTGCACAGATCTACCGAATTAATCTTTCACCAAAAATCCGTAGAAACCCGACGATCCGACTTGTTGTTTTGGATGAGGCATTTTCTAAAATGGATGCAGAAAAAGTGGCAAGTTGTATTTCGTTAATTAGGGGACTTGGATTTCAGGCAATCATCAGTGCAACAAACGACAAAATACAAAATTATCTAGAAAACGTAGATAAAACATTTGTATATGCAAACCCGAATAAAAAACATATTTCTATTCAGGAATTTGAGAAAAAAGAATTTGCTGATTTGATAGAAGAATAAAAAGGGTTCAACGGATATTAGTGATGTGAGTGCATATTGTGAAAAGCGTAGAGAGATTAAATAATGTATATTGTAGATAAGATAATAAACAGGTGTGAGAGAAGCACAAAAGATTGGAAAAAAGAAAGTTCTGGGATCCGCTCGTTTAAAGTTGAAGAAAAAGATTATTCAACTTGTGGAAGGTTAGAATTTTTAGAAGAGGCGAAAGAACTTGAAGCAAAGGGACTTATTTCATTAAAGTGGCTTATACGAGGAAGCGATATTAGAACAGTTAGTTATTCGTTAAAAAATATGGATCAATTTTACGAACTGGCAGATCGAGAGCCGAAATGGAAAAAGATAGAACGACAAAAAGAAAAATTAGAAATAGAACTTCGAGAAATTTCAACGGAATGGATCAAACGATATTACGAAGATCTTATTTATCGAAACGATCCGGAACATAAATTAAAAATGCCAGATAAATTTGAGTTCTATTTTCCGGTTTTTCGAGGTCTTGATAAGTTGAAATCACCGGTTTATAAAAGAATATTCAGCAGGGAATACATGGAAAATTCCAAGGCGTTTGAAAAGGATGCAGAAGATTATATTGTATCCAAAGCAAGGAAGTTCTGCGAAGATGTTGAAGAAGAAATGGATAAAACGCAAGTTTTATCACAGATTTATATTGAAGAATATTCACAAGAGATGGAAGTAAAGGGACCATTAGGCATCAGGCTTCAGAAAAATGGTGAATACGCAGAAATCAATTTAAAGAATTATTTTTATGGGACGGTCCTTAATTCAGAGACATTAAAAAATGCGGAAATATTACCGGATCAGTCGGAAATCCACAGAATTATTACAATAGAAAATAAAGCAAATTTTGTATCAGCACCCTATGAAAAAAATACATTATACATTTTTACACATGGATATTTTTCACCAAGGGAAAGAGCTTTTTTGCAAAAGCTGGAATTTGTTCTGTCAGATCAGAATGTTCAATTTTATCATAGTGGAGATCTTGATTATGGCGGAGTGAAGATTTTTGAATATATTCAAAATAAAATCTTTACAAAGCTGATGCCATTACAAATGGATGTGCAGACCTATCACAAATATTTAAAGTATGGCGAAAAAATGTCGGATGAAACAGTGGATAAGCTTAGAAAGGTAAAGATACCCAAATTGCAACAATTGATAGATGAGATTATCGATAAGAAACTTTCAATAGAGCAGGAATGTTTTTTGATTCATTAAAAAGGAGAATGATTTATGGTATATGAAATTAAAGGTGGAGCATTTCCGATAGTTGAATGTAAATTACAAGACAGAGAATCAATGATCACAGAAAGTGGGTCTATGGTTTGGATGAGTCCCAATATGCAGATGGAAACAAGAGGTGGTGGAATCGGGAAAATGTTTTCAAGAGCATTTTCCGGTGAAAACATTTTTCAAAATGTATATACGGCAAGAGGAAATGGGATGATCGCCTTTGGCTCAAGTTTCCCGGGAAAAATCGTACCAGTGGAAATTGGACCAAGGACAGAAATGATCGTTCAAAAAAGTGCATTTCTTGCAGCAGAACCAGGTGTCGAACTTTCTATTCATTTTAAGAAAAAATTAGGGGCTTCGTTATTTGGTGGAGAAGGTTTTATTATGCAAAGACTTTCTGGAAAAGGAACGGCTTTTATTGAAATCGACGGAGAACTTGTAACTTATGAACTTGCACCAGGTCAGCAGATTGTAGTCGATACAGGAAATGTTGCGGGATATGAAGCAAGTGTACAAATGGATATTCATCAGGTGCCGGGATTAAAAAATATGTTTTTTGGAGGAGAAGGACTTTTTAATACGGTACTTACCGGCCCTGGAAGAATCTGGCTTCAGACGATGCCGATTTCTAGTGTGGCTGCAGCGGTTGCGGCATTCATTCCTACAAGAAATGAATAAGGAGAAAAAGTGATATGAAATTAATGATTGCGTCAGACATTCATGGATCTGCTTATTATTGCAGAAAAATGTTAGAAGCATATGAAAGAGAACAGGCCGATAAGTTGTTGTTGCTTGGAGATATTCTTTATCATGGTCCACGAAATGATCTTCCAAAAGAATATGCACCAAAAGAAGTGATTGCAATGTTAAACCCTTTAAAAGAAAATTTTCTGTGTGTGCGAGGAAACTGCGATACACAAGTAGATCAAATGGTTCTGCAGTTTCCAATCCTTGCGGAATACTGTTTGCTAGAACTTGATGGACAGACCATCTTTGCAACCCATGGACATGTTTTTAATCCGGAAAATTTACCTATGCTAAAGCCGGGAGATATCCTCTTAAATGGGCATACACACATTCCGGCATGTGAAGAAAAAGGAGAATTTATTTATATGAATCCTGGTTCAGTTTCCATACCAAAACAAAATTCGAAACATAGTTATATGATTTATGAAAGTGGTAGCTTTTATTGGAAAGATCTTAATGGAGAGGTATATAAGACATGGATGACAAATATGCACTGCTAATTGATGCGGATAATGTTTCAGCTAGATATATAAAACCAATTTTAGATGAACTTTCAAAATATGGAAATGTTACCTATAAGAGAATTTATGGTGATTGGACAAGTTCACAAAGTTCAAGTTGGAAAGAAGTACTTCTACAGAACTCGATTACACCTATCCAACAGTTTAGTTATACACATGGGAAAAATGCCACAGATTCTGCAATGATCATTGATGCTATGGACATGCTTTATACAAGCGAATTAGAAGGATTTTGTCTGGTATCTAGTGATAGTGATTTTACAAAACTGGCAAGTCGTTTAAGAGAAAGTGGAAAACATGTGATTGGGATGGGAGAAAATAAGACTCCGTCTGCATTTAGACAGGCATGTGATATTTTTACAGAACTGGAACTTCTTTTAGAAGACAACATGTTAGAAAAAGAAGACAAAGCTTTTTTGCATAGTTCGGGAAAAGAGTGCAGAAAAGTATGTAAGGAAGAAGTGTCGAAAGATCAGATTGAAGAAGCAGTCATCAAAATCATTACAGAAAATCAGAATAACGGAAAAGAAACCGGTCTTGGAGAAGTTGGCAGCAGACTTGTAAAACTTTATCCTGATTTTGATGTCCGGCGATATGGATATAGCTTATTATCAAAATTTCTTGAAAGCTTTGGAAAACTAAAATTACAGCAAAACGGCACAAAAATGACAATTGCACTTTATGAAGATAAGAGCAAACAGGAAATGTTGGAAGAGTATATTTTACAGGTCGTAAAAACTGCAGGAACACAAGGCGTTTCACTAGGTGCACTTGGTAATATGATCCGTAATGAATTTGGTAATTTTAAGGTGAGAGACTATGGGTATTCTCAGTTTAAGCAATATATAAAAAGTTTTGCACATATAAAAATCCGTGATGATGGAGAACAAAACTGGGCGGTATATAAAAAGAAAAAATAATATTATTAAAGAAATGGAGTGCAAATGTGGATTTCCACCTTCGTACTCCATTGTCTTGTCACATGTAAAGTTCTGTGCTATAATGATATGAATTCAGTCAGAAATCATTCTGAAAGTTGATTCCGTTAAATGCGGAGGAAGGTGTGAAAAAATGTCTATTATTGATGAAATCAATGCTTTGAAAAAAGAAAAAAACGCTGTAATACTTGCACATTATTATGTGGCACCTGAAGTACAGGAAATTGCAGATTACATAGGAGATTCTTTTTATCTTAGCAAAATCGCAGTTGGATTAGAAGAACAGACCATTGTGTTTTGTGGTGTTTCTTTCATGGGAGAGAGTGCAAAAATATTAAACCCTGAAAAAACAGTTCTGATGCCGGATATGTCAGCTGACTGTGCAATGGCTCATATGGCAGATAAGGAGTCCATTGAAAGAGTAAGAAAAGACTATGATGACGTAGCAGTTGTATGCTATATCAATTCAACAGCAGAGCTGAAAGAATATTGCGATGTTTGTGTGACTTCAGCAAATGCATTAAAGATTGTAAAAGCATTACCAAATAAAAATATTTACTTTATTCCAGATCGAAATCTGGCACATTTTGTGGCAGATCATGTTCCGGAGAAGAACTTTATCTTTAACGAAGGATATTGTCCAATCCATGAAAATATCAAAGTAGAGGAGATCAAAGAAGCAAAAGCAGAACATCCAGGAGCACTTGTGCTTACACATCCGGAATGTTCTGCTAAAGTAAGAGAAATTTCTGATTTTCTTGGAAGTACCAGTCAGATCATCAAATATGCTACAGAAAGTGATTTGGAAGAATTTATTGTCTGTACAGAAAATGGTGTACGCTACGAACTGGAAAGACAGAATCCACATAAAAAATTTTATTTCCCAATAACAGAGCCAGTATGCCATGATATGAAGACAGTGACCCTGGAAAAAATTTTGAAAGTCTTAAAAACATACGAAAATGAAATAATCGTTTCAGATGAGCGCAGAGAAAATTCTAAAAAACCATTAGAAAAAATGCTTGAATATGCGAAATAAGAAAGGACGATAAAAATGAAATTAGAAACAGATGTCGTAGTAGTTGGAACAGGAGTTGCAGGTTTATTTTCAGCATTAAATCTTCCGTCAGATAAACAAATACTGATGTTGACAAAAGCAGATGCAGAAAGTAGTGATTCATTTCTTGCGCAGGGAGGAATTTGTGTTTTAAGAGATGAGAATGATTATGACAGCTTTTTTGAAGATACAATGAAAGCAGGTCATTATGAAAATCGTAAAGAATCAGTCGATATCATGATCAGACAGTCAAGAGAAATTATCAATGATCTGATTGATTACGGAGTAGATTTTGAAAAAGTAAATGGTGAACTTACATACACAAGAGAAGGTGCACATTCAAAGCCGAGAATTTTATATCATGAAGATGTAACTGGAAAAGAAATTACAAGCAAACTTCTTGCATGTGTCAGAGAACTTCCCAATGTTAAGATGATGGAGTATACGACCATGACAGATCTTATTGTGGAAAATGATGCTTGTGTTGGAATTGTTGCAAAGGAAAATAAGGATGATGCAGAAGAAATGGAAATATATGCAGATTATACAATCCTTGCAACAGGGGGAATTGGCGGAAACTATAAGCACTCTACAAATTTTCCACATTTGACAGGGGATGCAATCCGCATTGGTCAGGAACATGGTGTTAAAATGGAACACCTTGATTATGTTCAGATCCATCCTACGACATTATACTCGAAGAAACCAGGAAGAAGATTTTTGATTACAGAATCTGTTCGTGGTGAAGGAGCTGTTTTATATAACAAAAATAAAGAAAGATTTGTTAACGAACTTCTTCCCCGAGATGTTGTCGCAAATGCGATACATGAACAGATGGAAAAAGATGGAACAGATTTCGTATGGTTGTCTATGGAAAATATAGATAAAGATGAAATTTTAAAGCACTTCCCTAATATTTATCAGCGTTGTCTGGAAGAAGGATATGATGTAACAAAAGAATGCATTCCAGTAGTACCGGCACAACATTATTTTATGGGGGGCGTATGGGTTGACTCTGACAGCAAAACATCCATGGAAAATTTATTTGCAGCAGGTGAGACAAGTTGCAATGGAGTACATGGTAAAAATCGACTTGCAAGTAACTCACTTTTAGAGAGTCTTGTATTTGCAAAACGCGCTGCAGAAAAAATAAATAAAATGTATCAGGCAGATTAGATTCTATAATTGAAAAGGAGAAAATAGATGAATGGAATAACAATGACTTTACAGGCAGACCATCTTATTCTTGCTGCATTAGAAGAAGATATTTCAAGTGAAGATGTTTCTACAAATGCGGTAATGAAAGAGTATGTAAAAGGTGAAGTTGATCTGATCTGTAAGCAAGATGGGATTATTGCAGGATTAGATGTGTTTAAAAGAGTATTTGAACTTCTTGATCCAGAAGTTGAAGTAGAATTTTACTGTAAAGATGGAGATGAAGTAAAGAACAAACAGTTGATGGGAAAAGTAATCGGAGACATCCGAGTACTTTTATCAGGAGAAAGAGTTGCCCTTAATTATCTCCAGAGAATGAGCGGTATTGCAACATATACACATTCCGTTGCAGAACTTTTGAAAGGAAGTAAAACAAAATTACTTGATACAAGAAAAACGACTCCAAATATGCGTATCTTTGAAAAATACGCTGTTCGGGCAGGTGGTGGATATAATCACAGATATAATTTGTCAGACGGAGTTATGCTTAAAGATAATCACATTGGAGCAGCAGGAAGTGTTACAAAAGCAGTTCAGATGGCGAAAGAATATGCACCATTTGTAAGAAAGATAGAAGTAGAGACAGAAAACCTTGCTATGGTAAAAGAGGCGGTTGAAGCAGGTGCAGACATTATCATGTTAGACAACATGACAGTAGAAGAAATGAAAGAAGCTATCCGCATTATTGATGGAAGAGCAGAAACAGAATGTTCCGGAAATGTTACGAAAGAAAATATCAGTCGTATCATTGAATTAGGCGTTGATTATGTATCTAGTGGAGCTCTTACACATTCTGCGCCGATCCTGGATATTTCATTAAAAAATCTTCATGCCATTTAATACATTTCAAACCAACAGAAACAAGAAAGAAAGGTGGCAGTGGATATGCTGACAGGAGTAGAAAGAAGACATGAGATCATTGCACAAATTAAAAATAGCGATGTTCCGGTATCAGGAAAATCATTGGCTCAGATGTTTAATGTAAGCCGTCAGGTAATTGTACAGGATATTGCATTAATTCGTGCAGCAGGATATGAAATTATTTCCACAAACAGAGGCTATCTATTAAATGAGCCAAATGAAGTGAGCAGAGTTTTTAAAATATCGCACACGGATGAAGATCTTGAAACAGAACTTTTTTCGATTGTAGATCTTGGTGGAAAAATTGTAAATGTTATGATCAATCACAGGGTATATGGACATATGGAAGCAACATTAAATATTAATTCGAGAAGAAAAGCGGAAGAATTTCTTGAAGATATCCGTTCAGGAAAGTCCAGCCCGTTAAAAAATATCACCTCAAATTATCATTATCATAAAGTGGCGGCAGACAGTGAAGAGACATTAGATTTGATTGAGGAAATGCTGAAAAATAAGGGATTTTTTATCAGTGTATCAGAAACTGACGGTAGAGAATGACCTTGACATTCTTAAAATGCTGTGATACGCTTTTACTTAAGTTAAAGAGAAAACGCAGTGACGAAGAGAGTAACCAAGAGGAAATTTTACAGAGAATTCCTATAGAGATATCAAGTCTCAAAGCTGAGAGGGAAAGATGAAATTTTGGCGAACATGGCTTCCAAGTGGCGCACCGAACAGGAAATCCTGCAAGGCTGCGATGGGACCGCCCATTATAGCGGACGAGTGCTAAAAGGCACTTGCTAAGGTCCTGTTTGTGAGGATAGGACGAACAAGAGGTGGTAACACGGAATCAGACCCGTCTTCTTATATGAGAAGGCGGGATTTTTTTATTGAAATACAGCTTGTATTTTATAGCTCAAACGTGTTGTTATGAAAGAAAAGGAGAAAGAGTAATGTCAGAAAAACCAAAATATTATATTACTACAGCAATTGCTTATACATCAGGTAAACCGCATATCGGTAACACTTATGAAGTTGTTCTTGCAGATGCTATTGCAAGATATAAAAGAAGTCAGGGATATGATGTATTTTTCCAGACAGGTACAGATGAACATGGACAAAAGATAGAGTTAAAGGCTCAGGAAGCAGGAGTTTCACCAAAGGAATTTGTAGATAATGTATCAGGACAGATTAAAAATATCTGGGATATGATGGATACTTCTTATGATAAATTTATTCGTACAACAGATGCAGATCATGAAAAACAGGTTCAGAAGATCTTTAAGAAGTTATATGATCAGGGAGATATTTATAAGGGACACTATGAGGGATTATACTGTACACCATGTGAGTCATTCTTTACAGAGTCACAGTTAGTAGATGGAAAATGCCCGGATTGTGGCCGTGAAGTACAGCCTGCAAAAGAAGAAGCTTATTTCTTTAAAATGAGTAAGTATGCAGATCGACTTATCGAGCATATCAATACTCATCCAGAATTTATTCAGCCGGTATCACGTAAAAATGAAATGATGAATAACTTCTTACTTCCAGGACTTCAGGATCTTTGTGTATCAAGAACTTCTTTTAAATGGGGAATTCCGGTAGATTTTGATCCAAAACACGTTGTATATGTATGGCTTGATGCTTTAACAAACTATATTACAGGAATCGGATATGATTGTGATGGAGAAAACACAGATCTATTTAAGAAAAACTGGCCTGCAGATCTTCATCTTATTGGTAAAGATATCATTCGTTTCCATACAATTTATTGGCCAATATTCCTTATGGCATTAGATCTTCCACTTCCAAAACAGATTTTTGGACATCCATGGCTTCTTCAGGGTGATGGAAAAATGAGTAAATCAAAAGGAAATGTACTTTATGCAGATGAGCTTGTTGATTTCTTTGGAGTAGATGCAGTGCGTTATTTTGTGCTTCATGAGATGCCATTCGAAAATGATGGTGTTATTTCATGGGAACTGATGGTAGAGCGTCTGAATTCAGATCTTGCAAACACACTTGGAAATCTTGTAAATCGAACAGTATCTATGACAAATAAATACTTTGGTGGAGTCGTAACAGATAAAACGGTTACAGAAGATGTAGATGCCGATTTAAAAGCATTTATAGAAAAAACACCAAAAGCAGTAGATGCTAAGATGGAAGAGCTTCGTGTAGCTGATGCTATCACAGAGATTTTCAATCTCTTCAAACGTTGCAATAAGTATATTGATGAGACAATGCCATGGGTTCTTGCAAAAGATGAAGAAAAGAAAGACAGACTCGAAACAGTATTATTCAATCTGATTCAGGGAATTTCTGCCGGAGCAAAATTATTAGAGTCATTTATGCCATCAACAAGCAAAAAAATACTTGCACAGTTAAATGATGGACACGTAACTGATAAACCGGAAATTCTTTTCCAGAGACTGGACCTTGAAGAGGTACTTGCAAAAGTTGCAGAACTTCATCCACCAGTTGTGGAGGAGGAAGAAAAAGAAGAAGATGTGATTGATATAGAGGCAAAACCAGAGATCACATATGACCAGTTTGGTGCAATGCAGTTCCAGGTTGGAGAAATTATTTCATGTGAGGAAGTAAAAAAATCAAGAAAATTACTTTGTTCACAAGTAAAAGTAGGAAGTCAGGTAAAACAAATTGTTTCTGGCATTAAAGGGCATTATACTGCAGAAGAAATGGTTGGAAAAAAAGTTATGGTACTTGTAAACTTAAAACCAGCAAAACTTGCAGGAATTTTGTCAGAAGGAATGCTTCTTTGCGCAGAAGATGCACAAGGAAATCTGGCATTGGTAACACCAGAAAAAGAGATGCCTGCTGGTGCAGAGATTTGTTAATAAAAGTAGGATTTCTATAAATGAAAGAGATGACAAAGGAGAAGATACCTTTGTCATCTTTTTTTGATAATGAATAGTATATTCTGAACAAATAATCAGATAATTGCACACAAATAAAACAATTATAAAATTATTAAAATAAAAACACTTTAAATGCATTGACAAATACGCGCTTGTGTGATACTATTAAATCAATCCAAAAGAGAAAAGAGAAGATGAAATATCTTAGGAACATACATAGATGTTCGAATGGATTAGATGATGATTAAGGAGGAAGGGTCCCATGGACAGCGTGACATCAGTTATTAATCAATATGTTAGTGGTATGGTAAATGGAAGTTCCTGTACAGTAAAGACCTTTACCAGAAGAAGATAGGGAATCCAGTAAATAGAAGAATGAAAAAATTAATCGGAGAGGTTAGAGACTGGATTATATAGTAAGGTTTAACATTTACAAACATATTGAATATAGATACCACATATAGCAAAATTCCTGTATATGTGTAAAGAAACATAGAAAGGATATCAATTTATAGAAAATATGTTTTAGTCATGGGAAGATGATTAAATCTATATTTTATAATATAAGTCGGTACCAGAGACGTAGAGTAGATGGATTTCGTTATGAACCAATTTGTATATTGAAAAAGAGGAGGTTTGATTAGCTCAAGTTAGTTAAACGGACAATAGTCAATAAGCGAAGAGGTAAAGGTCTAACAGGAACGTAAGTCGAAAGATTACCTCCGATATATAAAATTTAGAATGATAAAATTGAATATAAACTAAAATGCATCCTCAGGAAATGGAGGATGCATTTTTGCGTGAGTTAAAATGTTATTGAAAGCTCTGTAATAATTTATTTACATATCAAAAGACAGTAGGAAATGAAAATAAAATGCATTTCATGAATGAAAAAAGCGTTACATATTGAACTATAGAGAATAAAAAAGTATAATGTCCATTAACTGTTGTATTAAATATACACACACGGTATTAAATGATTGAAAGGAAACTTGAAAATGAAATTTGAGATTATATGTGACGGTGCAGCCGATTTAGATATAGAATATACAAAAAAAGAACATGTTACAGTAGTTCCATTTTATGTGACATTTGACGGAGAAAAATATTTAAGAGAAGGAATTGACATATCAATTTCTGAATTTTATGAAACGATGGCGCTGCATGAAAGTTGCTTTCCTAAAACATCAATGCCATCTGTACAGGATTATATCGATGCTTTTGTTCCATTTACTGAAAAGAATATACCAGTATTATGCACTTGTTTAACAAAAAAATTCAGTGGATCTTTGCAGGCAGCTATGAATGCAAAAATGGCTGTAGAAGAAGAGTACAAAAATGCACAAATATATGTTATAGATTCAGAACTTGTAACAGATTTGGAAGGACTTTTTGTAGAAGAAGCAGTTCGTCTTAGAAACATGGGATTGGAACTCAAAGAAGCAGTAACACAACTTGAAAAAATCAGAAACACAGGACATATTTTCTTTACAACAAAAGATTTGAAATATCTACAGCATGGTGGTCGCATTGGTAAGGCAGCAAGTGTGGCTGGAAGTATGCTTAACATCAAGCCGATCCTTCATTTTTACAATGGAGAATTGGGATCGGCAGATATCTGTAGAGGAAGAAAAAAATCTTTACAAAAAGTAATTGAAAAGTTTATATCATATTTGAAGGAAGAAAAGATAAATTTAAAAGAATACCTTCTTGCAACAGGGATTGGAATTGAGATTCCGGAGTATGAAATGTTTCTTGAGACATTGATGAAACGCTTAAGAGAAGAAGGTTTTGAACCAGAAACTTACCAAAAGATGCAGATTGGCTCTACGATTGGGGTACATACAGGACCATATCCTGTAGGACTTGGGATTCTCAAAAAATGTGAAATATAACAGCTAAGGAGAGAAAAATGAGAAAGAAAAGGCTGCTATTATGTATGCTTATGATAGGGATTCTTATGTGTAACTGCTTTACAGTTATGGCGGAAGAAGTGGAAAACCCATATGAAAAAATGAAAGCAGATTCATATGCTACACCAATTGATACAAATCAGATCAATGACTGGCCACAGGCACTGCCAGTTTATGCAGATGCTGCTATTGTGATGGATATAAAAAGTGGTGCAATTTTATTTGGAAAAAAAATCAAAGAAAAACACTATCCTGCAAGTATTACAAAATTATTGACAGTTCTTATTACTTTAGAAAATGCATCACTTACAGATAAAGTAGAGTTTACAGAAGATAGCGTATCTTTTCTTAATTTTGATGATGCACACATAGGTATGCGTCCAGGTGAAATTATCAGCATGGAGGATGCATTGTATGCAGTTTTGTTTGCATCGGCAAATGAAGTTTCTCATGCAGTGGCAGAAAGCGTAGGAAAACAATATTTCGGTGGCAATTATGATACGTTTATTGAGAGAATGAACACGCGCAGTAAGGAGCTGGGATGTATAAATTCACATTGGACAAATTCCTATGGGCTTCACGATAATGAACATTATACATGTGCATACGATATGGCAAAGATTGCTTCTGCAATTTCTTCATATGATATTTTTAGAAATATGATGAAAAAAAGTGAACATAAAATAGGAGTTACAAACCTGGTAAATGAAGAAAGAGTTTTTCAGCAGCTACATAAGGTTCTCAATCCATATAGTGAATATTATAGTGAAAATTGTATAGGTGGTAAAACCGGATATACAGAAGAAGCAATGAATACACTGGTAACAATGGAAGAAAAAAATGACATGCAGCTTGTGGCAGTGGTGCTTCATGATTATGGGGCAGAAACATATAAAGATACACAGAAAATATTGGAGTATGGATTTGAAAATTTCAAAAAAGTTCCTATTGCAGACCAAGTAGATCCTAAAAAAATTGAAAAATTGAAAGATTCCGATGCAAGTCTTATTCTTCCTAAAGATTTAGAACTTTCAAAAATTAAACAAGAAATTGTTCTTACAGATAAAGCAATTCGAGCAGGACAGCTTGTTTATACATATGAAGGTCATGAGATGGGTAGATTTGATGTTATAATGACGGAAGAGGGGTATAGTTCTTTGACCGGCCATACTAAAAAGAATACAGTAGCAAAAGAAAATACAAAAAAAACGGAAAAAGAAGAATCAGAGCATGAAAATCTGATGAAAGTAGAAATTGTATTTTTTGCTTTAATGTTAGTCATTGTGATTATGGTTTTGATCAAGATTATTTTAATTATAAAAAGAAGAAGGTGTCAGTCAAGATCCAGGAGATAAGCACGTTAATGCATAAAAGACCTTGACTATTATGGGAATTATCTTTATAATACATCTGTACAGATTTATTATGAAAAGACGCTGACGAAGACAGTAGGTCATATCTGAAAGGCTAAGCGAACTGGGGAGGGTGTAAGACCAGTGCGAGTAGGATATTTCTGAAGATCACTTCTGAGTTGCAGCACTTGAACCGAAAAGAAGTAAAGGCTGACGGTGTTCCGCCGTTAAAGGAACGCATATGCAGGAGAAAGATCCTAAGTATGTAGTAACAGGTGGTTATGTGAGTTTTAAGCTCTTGTCCTATTACAGGACAAGAGCTTTTCTTTTTATAAGTCAAAAGATTCAAAAAAAGAATCTTCCAAAATCTGATAAATATTAAAATTATAGAAAGGAAATAAAAAAGATGTACAAAAAAGTAACGACAGACATGAACTTTGTTGAACGAGAAAAAGAAATTGAAAAATTTTGGGCCGATCATGAAATCTTTCAGAAGAGTATGGATGAAAGAAAAGGGTGTCCGGAATATACATTTTACGATGGACCTCCGACAGCAAATGGTAAACCACATATTGGTCATGTGCTGACACGAGTAATTAAGGATATGATTCCAAGATATCGTACAATGAAAGGATATATGATTCCAAGAAAAGCCGGATGGGATACACATGGTCTTCCAGTAGAACTTGAAGTAGAAAAACTTTTAGGGCTGGACGGAAAAGATCAGATTGAAGAATATGGTCTTGAGCCATTTATCGATAAATGTAAAGAAAGTGTCTGGAAATACAAAGGAATGTGGGAAGATTTTTCAAGCACAGTTGGATTCTGGGCTGATATGGAACACCCATATGTAACATATGACAATAACTTTATTGAGTCTGAATGGTGGGCATTAAAACAAATTTGGGATAAAGGTCTTCTTTACAAAGGATTTAAGATTGTTCCATATTGCCCACGTTGTGGAACACCTCTTTCTGCCCAGGAAGTGGCACAGGGATACAAAGATGTAAAAGAACGTTCTGCAATCGTTCGTTTTAAAGTTGTGGGTGAAGATGCATATTTCCTTGCATGGACAACAACACCATGGACTCTTCCATCTAACCTTGCACTTTGTGTAAATCCGGAAGAAAGTTATGTGAAAGTAAAAGCAAATGATGGTTATGTTTATTATATGGCAGAAGCATTGCTAGATACTGTACTTGGAAAACTTGCTACAGAAGATGCACCAGCTTATGAGATCCTGGAACATTATGTAGGAAAAGATTTGGAATATAAAGAATATGAGCCATTGTATCAGTGTGCTGCAGATTTAGCAGAAAAACAACATAAGAAAGCATTCTTTGTTACATGTGATTCTTATGTAACACTTACAGATGGTACAGGTGTTGTTCATATTGCACCGGCATTCGGTGAAGATGATGCCAATGTTGGAAGAAATTATGGACTTCCATTTGTACAACTTGTAGATGAAAAAGGTAACATGGCACCAGAGACACCATTTGGAGGTATATTCGTAAAGAAAGCCGATCCACTTGTATTAAATGATCTGGAAGAGAGAAAACTTCTTTTTGATGCACCAAAATTTGAACATAGTTACCCACATTGTTGGAGATGTGATACTCCACTTATCTACTATGCAAGAGAATCATGGTTCATTAAAATGACAGATGTTAAAGAAGATCTTATTGCAAATAACAATACAATCAATTGGATCCCAGAAACAATAGGTAAAGGACGTTTTGGTGATTGGCTTGAAAATGTTCAGGATTGGGGAATCAGTCGTAATCGTTACTGGGGAACTCCACTTAATATCTGGGAATGCGAATGTGGACACCAACATTCTGTCGGAAGCATCGCAGAATTAAAAGAAATGTCTGATAATTGTCCAGATGACATTGAACTTCACCGTCCATACATTGATGAAGTTACATTAAGATGTCCAAAATGTGGAAAACCAATGCACAGAGTACCAGAGGTTATTGACTGTTGGTTTGACAGTGGATCTATGCCATTTGCACAGCATCATTATCCATTTGAAAATCAGGATTTGTTCGAGCATCAGTTCCCGGCTGACTTTATTTCAGAGGCTGTTGACCAGACAAGGGGATGGTTCTATTCACTTCTTGCAATTTCAACACTTCTGTTTAACAAAGCACCATATAAGAATGTTATCGTTTTAGGTCATGTTCAAGATGAAAACGGACAGAAGATGAGTAAGTCGAAAGGTAATGCGGTTGATCCGTTTGATGCACTTAATGAGTATGGTGCTGATGCGATCCGTTGGTATTTCTATATCAATAGTGCTCCATGGCTTCCAAATCGTTTTCATGGAAAGGCTGTTGTTGAAGGCCAGAGAAAATTTATGGGCACACTGTGGAATACGTACGCATTTTTTGTCCTTTATGCGAATATTGATAACTTTGATGCAACAAAATACAGCTTGGATTATGACAAACTTCCAGTAATGGATAAATGGCTGCTTTCTAAGCTGAACACACTTATTAAGACAGTTGATAATAATCTTGCAAATTATAGAATCCCAGAAAGTGCAAGAGCTCTTCAGGATTTTGTAGATGATATGAGTAACTGGTATGTAAGAAGAAGCCGTGAAAGATTCTGGGCAAAAGGAATGGAACAAGATAAGATTAATGCATACATGACTCTTTACACAGCACTTGTTACTGTCAGCAAAGTAGCAGCGCCAATGATTCCGTTCATGACAGAAGAAATTTATCAGAACCTTGTGTGCAGCATTGATAATACAGCAAAAGAAAGTATTCATTTATGTGATTTCCCAGTAGCAAATGAAGAATACATTGACACAGAGCTTGAAGAAAACATGGAAAATGTTCTGAAACTTGTTGTTATGGGGCGTGCATGCCGTAATACAGCAAATATCAAGAACCGTCAGCCAATTGGACAGATGTTTGTAAAAGCTGGCTTTGATCTTCCTGATTTCTACAAAGAAATTGTTGCAGAAGAATTGAATGTTAAGAATGTTAAATTCACAGAAGATGTAAGAGACTTCACGTCTTATAGCTTTAAACCACAGATGAGAACAGTGGGACCAAAATATGGCAAATTACTTGGCGGTATCAAAAATGCTTTAAATAGTGTAGATGGAAATACAGCAATGGATGAGTTGACAGCAGAAGGATCACTTAAGCTTGATGTAAATGGACAGGAAATAACATTGTTTAAAGAAGATCTGCTTATCGATACAGCTCAGATTGAAGGATATGTATCTGAAGATGATAATGGAATTACCGTTGTTCTGGATACAAACCTCACAGAAGAATTGTTAGAGGAAGGTATGGTCAGAGAACTGATCAGCAAAATACAGACAATGAGAAAAGAAGCTGATTTTGAAGTAATGGATAAGATCAGCGTAACATATTGCGGAAGTGAAAAAGTTGAGGATATTTTTGCAAGATTCGGTGAAGAAATTGCAAAAGAAGTTCTTGCAGAAAGTGTTATGAAAGCAGAACCAGCTGGATATGTAAAAGACTGGAAGATTAATGGTGAAGCTGTTTCAATGGGTGTGAAAAAAGAAGGGAAGTAATAAATTATGTCTAATAAGCAATTTGACAAGGATGCCTTTAAGGAAAGAGTTAAGGATTATGTAAAAGTGCTGTATCGTAAAAAAATCAATGAAGCTACACCACAGCAGATTTTTCAGACAGTATCTTACGCAGTAAAAGATATCATCATTGATGACTGGCTTGCTACAGAAGCAGAGTACAGAAAACAAGATGCAAAGACGGTCTACTACATGTCTATGGAATTCTTAATGGGTCGTGCGCTTGGTAATAATCTTATTAACATCACTGCTTATAAAGAAGTTAAAGAAGCATTAGCGGAACTTGATATTGACTTGAATCTTATTGAAGACCAGGAGCCGGATGCGGCTCTTGGTAATGGTGGTCTGGGACGTCTGGCAGCATGTTTTCTGGATTCACTCGCAACCTTAAATTATCCTGCTTATGGATGTGGTATACGTTACCGTTATGGTATGTTTAAACAGAAAATTGAAAATGGTTATCAAATTGAAACACCGGATGACTGGTTAAAAGAAGGAAATCCATTTGAGATCAGAAGAAGTGAGTACGCAAAAGAAGTTCGTTTTGGTGGATCAATTCGTTTTGAAAGAGATCCTGAGACGGGCAAGGAAAACTTTATTCAGGAAAATTATGATTCGGTTCTTGCAATCCCATATGATATGCCAGTTGTGGGATATGGAAATCATGTGGTTAATACACTTCGTATCTGGGATGCACAGCCGATCAGTAATTTTTCATTGGAATCATTTGACAAAGGTGATTATCACAAAGCAGTAGAGCAGGAAAACCTTGCAAAGACTATAGTAGATGTACTTTATCCAAATGACAATCATTACGCAGGTAAAGAGCTTCGTCTGAAACAGCAGTATTTCTTTATTTCTGCAAGTCTTCAGACAATCATTGAAAAATACAAAAGGGACCACGATGATATCAGAAAACTTCACGAAAAAGTGGTCATTCAGATGAACGATACGCATCCAACAGTTGCAGTTCCGGAACTTATGAGACTCTTGATCGATCAGGAAGGATTAAGCTGGGAAGATGCCTGGGATGTTACAACAAAAACATGTGCATATACAAACCATACGATTATGTCAGAAGCATTGGAGAAATGGCCAATTGACTTATTCTCAAGATTACTTCCTAGAATCTACCAGATTGTTCAGGAAATTGATCGTCGTTTTATTGAAAAGGTGCGTGCACAGTACCCTGGAAACGAAGAAAAAGTACACAAGATGTCAATTTTAAGAGATAATCAGGTGCGCATGGCTCATATGGCTATTATTGCGGGCTTTTCAGTAAATGGTGTTGCAAAGCTTCATACAGAAATTTTAAAACATCAGGAACTGAAAGATTTTTATGAAATGATGCCAGAAAAATTTAACAATAAGACAAATGGTATCACACAGAGACGATTCCTCCTTCATGGAAATCCATTACTTTCTGAATGGATTACAAATCTTATCGGAGACGGATGGATTAAGGATCTGTCACAGCTTTCAAAACTTAAATCTTATATTGATGATGAAAAGTATAGAAGAGAATTTATGCAGATCAAATACCAAAATAAAGTGCGTCTTGCAAAATATATTAAAGAACACAATGGTATTGATGTTGATCCTAATTCAATTTTTGATGTTCAGGTTAAACGCCTTCACGAATACAAACGCCAGTTACTTAATATTCTTCATATTATGTACCTGTATAATCAGATTAAAGAACATCCAGAGATGTCTTTTTATCCTAGAACATTTATCTTTGGCGCAAAAGCAGCAGCAGGATATTTAAGAGCAAAAGAAACAATCAAACTGATCAACTCGGTTGCAGATGTTGTCAATAATGACAGAAGCATTAATGGAAAGATTAAAGTTGTATTTATTGAGGACTACAGAGTATCTAATGCAGAATTATTATTTGCCGCAGCTGATGTAAGCGAACAGATTTCTACAGCTTCTAAAGAAGCATCTGGTACAGGAAATATGAAATTTATGCTTAATGGCGCTCCTACTCTTGGTACAATGGATGGAGCTAATGTTGAAATTTTAGAAGAAGTAGGTGAAGAAAATGCATTCATCTTTGGATTAAGTTCTCAGGAAGTTATCAACTATGAAAATCATGGTGGATATAATCCTGTTGATATTTATTTCAATGATTGGGAACTTAAGAGAGTTGTTGATCAGCTTATGGACGGTACCTATGCAAATGGCAGACATGACATGTATCAGAATTTATATAACTCGCTGTTAAATACACAGTGTACAGACCGTGCAGATACTTACTTTATCTTGAAAGATTTCAGATCTTATGCAGAAGCACAACGTCGTGTAGAAGAAGCATATCGTGATGAACAAAGATGGTCTAGAATGGCAATGATGAATACTGCATGCTGTGGTAAATTCTCATCTGACAGAACAATTGAAGAATATGTAGATGATATTTGGAAACTGAAAAAAGTTGAGATACCGGAAACAGTAGAAGATTAGTCTTAAATCGAATTTTTTTAAAAATCCTTCATATAATTAAATATGGAGGATTTTTTATGTTTAAATATAGAATAGGACAAGTACTTAAAACAATAACATCTTTTGCCATTATATTAGTGCTTTTACCATATCTCATTACAATATTTTTAAATGGTGATAAAATTAAAAAAATTACGAAGGATGAGTTCCAGCTTGTAAAAGTTTGTAGTGCACAAGGCACAGAAAATGTCGTGGAAGAAATTCCATGGGAAACATATTTTATTGGAATACTCGCAAAACAGATTCCAGAGACCTATGAAAAAGAGGCATTAAAAGCACAGGCAGTAATATTAAGAACAAAACTCTATAAGGAGTTAGAGATGAAAGATGAAATTGTATTCACTGAAGATTTTCTTTCGGAACAAGAAATGGAAAAGAAATGGGGATTGACCGATTATTCATATTACTATGAAAAATATTTACAGGCGATGAAGGAAACAGAAACAAAGGTGCTTATGTATGAAGAAGAATATGCAGAAGTTCCATTTCATCAGTCTAGCAATGGAAAGACAAGAACAGGAAAGGAAGTATTAGAAAATGGAAAATACGATTATTTGGTAGGTGTAGAATGCCCAAAAGATAAAAATATACAAAACTGGAAGCATGTATATGATATAGAGTATTCAGAAGTGCAAGAAAAATGTAGAGATTTTCTTGTTGCAGTAGATAAAAAGAAAAGAAAAGAAACATTGAAATATGAAGATATAAAAATCGGAGAGTGTGATTCGTCTGGATATGTGAAAACAATAAAAATTAAAGATACGTTATGTTCCGGAGAGCAATTTAGAAAGGCGCTATCTTTGGCATCTGGATGTATGTCCATAGAAGATCACAATGGAAGATTAAGAATCCGGACGAGAGGAAATGGGCATGGTCTTGGTATGAGTCAATGGACTGCAAATGAAATGGCAAAAGAAGGAAAAAACTATGAAGAGATACTTCAATATTTCTTTTCAGGTACAACTTTATC
>JAHHTM010000299.1 GCA_020024675.1 Muricomes sp. | reverse complement strand
GTTCATCTTTTTTTAAAAAATAGTACTGATAGCAATTTTATCCATGGGTGCCACTCGTCACAATATATTTCTCCTTGAAAGCCATATTATATTTCTTTACCAATTGGTCTGTTATACACAGAGATCCCATAGCCCAAACTATACGCTTTAACCAATGTTACATTGCTGCATTCATCACATTTAATATAAAGTTTTTTGATATTCGCATCATATTTATCGAATACCTATTTCATTCTTTTTTATTATGTTTCCCCCAACAACTTACGAATCTTGCTTGCTAATAAGGCCTTTCTCTTTTCATAGAACTCTTCAAAATTCTCCAACTCAAGAGATACCCCTTCCGGAATGAGAGCCTCTTTACAGAACTCCGCCTTCTGTTCATCATTCATATCGTTGTAATAATCAACCAGACGCATAGCACTCTTACTTCCGTTACTTCTACCTTCAAGTAACTGCAGGTTAGGCAATCTATTTCTGTTGCTGCGCCATTCAAGCCAATTGTCCATAGAAACATAAATAGGCTTTGTGCTATCGAATCTATCATACGGATGCAGATGGTCTTGTTCATATTTGAAGTTTCTGTTTATCCAGTCAACTCCCAAGAAATACAATGCTTCTCCAGCAACACGGCTTCCTTTTTCAGAGTTGATAATATCATCAATTTTACCATCAGTTATACGCAGGTCATTCATCTGTTCTAACATATCAACAGTAATTTCATAATTATTATCATTGATGTTGCTCTTCATTTGCTGCAACTTGCTTATTGTACCCGACTGGAAATATCTAAATAGTACGGCTCTAATCAAATATGATTTGATGCCGTCCAGATTTTTTTCATATTCAGGATTATAGTACATGAAATAAATGATAGGTAGCAGCACGTTCCAACTTCTCGAAAAACGGCTAATATCAATTTTCATATTTTTCAATACAAGCTCAAGATTTTTGAGTGTTTTCTTGAAATCCTGCCAGTTGTTCTTCAAATCTTCTGCAATTTGCTTATTAATATTTGATTTTACAAGATCACCATAAAGCATAAGAGCAGAACGCACAATAAAATCAGAACCGAATCCCTCATAAGAATCTACAAGCAATCTACCAAATTCGGTCTTTGCGTTAGGCCAATACGCCTCAAGAATAGACATAGTGATTTCATGTTTCTTTAATGCTTTACCTCCACTATTGAAACGAACAAACATCTCTAATGCATCATCCTGCATCATATCATGTATTTCTGTATAGCGAATCAGTTTTTCTTTAAAAATCTTATCGTAGAGTTTGTTAAGAATGTTTTTGGCATACTCTTTGCTGCTGGCAGGAACATTTGCAATAGCTGCTTCAATAGCCTGTTCTCTTGTGTTATCATCCCGAAATTTCTCGCTGAGGATTTCCTTAATTTCAAACTGTGTGGGACTAAGTTTGCCAACTTTCTCGGTAAACTTGATATCAAATTTTTTGCTGTTGTATTCCTCTTCATCAACAGTCAGCTTGTGTTTATTCAGCTCTATCAGTAGCTTTGCTACCGTGCCGCCAGAAACCTTTCTTCTTGCGTGTTTTGGTCTTATATATGCACATCCGAAAAGAGACAGAAACAAAGAGGTTAATCTTTGCTGACCATCCAAAACTGCAGTGTCTGTTATTTTTACGTTGATATTACTCAATTCATAATTAACACTATCAGCTCGTTTCCTACTGTTAAATGTCACTTCTGATAAGAAATTACAAAAATATGTATCCGAGCTCACATTATTACAGTCCACATGCCAAAACAAAAAGGTTGCAATCGGATAATCTAAAAGAATAGAGTCCCAAAGTTTCTCTATCTGCTCCATGCTCCATACATATTGTCTTTGAAATGCGGGCATAACATACTTTCCATTTTTTATATTTTCAAGTGCCTCATATATAGTGATACTCTTATCTTTCAATGCATTGCCAAATGCTTGTGTGATATACCAACGGAGACAGGCTTTCCCCGCCTCACCAGATGTTTCTCCAGACAAGTTAAATGCCATATTAAATTTTTCATATACATCTGAATCCACTGCAAAAGATATATTTTTTAGCATCATTTTTTCTCCTTTCATTTAGAATTTGTGGTTCTATATCATACATATTATTAGTAAACTTTTCTATATTCACAGACTAATTGCAATGTTATAAAAACAACAGAAAAACACCCTATATTTACTGCAAAATGCGTTTCATACCATCACGCTCCACATTATTCATTTGGAAAGAACTCTCTCGTTAAATCTATATGTGGATTTACTATAAATGTTTTATTATAATGCTTACAATAATATCTCTGTTTTTTAGTCTTAGAATACATGTTTTATAATCTTGCTGTCCAATTAGAATATTTGTTATTTGGGTACCATTTTTTACAATCATTGAATTTTCACCA
>JAHHTM010000298.1 GCA_020024675.1 Muricomes sp. | reverse complement strand
GAAAAATTTTGGATGTAATCCAGAAGATATTCGGGCGGCGGTTGGACCATCAATTTGCCAGGACTGTTATGAGGTAAGCGAAGATGTGATCCGGAAATTTCGAGAAAACTTTTTGTCGGATGCCTGTGAGCAGATTTTTTATAAGAAAGCTAATGGGAAATATCAGTTAAATTTATGGAAAGCAAATGAATTAGTTTTTCTTGAATCAGGTATAAAAAAAGAACATATTGCAATTACCAATATATGTACGCATTGTAATAGTGAGTTATTATTTTCACACAGAGCCACAGGAGACAAGCGGGGAAATCTTTGTGCATTTCTAGAGCTTAAGTAGAGAAAGGAAAAGACAGATGATAAACAGTACAAAAGGTGTGCAGACCACAGAAGAAGTCGCAAAAGAAGTGACAAAAGAAGCGGGGCGTATTGCACAGTATTTTCAGGATAGTATACCAGGGTTTATTGATTTTGGATTCCGTGTGATTTTAGCAATTATTTTGTTTGTAGTTGGTCGTGTTGTGATTCAGTGGATACGAAAAATTGCACGTCATTCCATAGAACGTACAAATGCAGATAAAGGTGTGGCACAGTTTGTTGATTCACTTCTTAAATTTTGTCTGTATGCATTATTATGTTTTATGATCGCTACAAAATTGGGAGTGGAATCTTCTTCTGTAGCAGCACTTATAGCGTCAGCCGGAGTAGCTGTTGGTTTGGCACTGCAAGGGAGTCTTTCTAATTTTGCAGGTGGAATTTTGATCTTATTTTTAAAACCATTTGTAGTTGGAGATTATATTATTGAAAATGGTGGTAAAACAGAAGGTACGGTTAAAGAAATTCAGATCTTTTATACAAAACTTTCTACTTTAGATAATAAAACGATTGTTATTCCGAATGGAACTCTTGCAAACAGTACACTTATCAATGTTACGGCAAAACCGGAACGTCAATTGGATCTAAAAGTTGGGGTATCTTATCAGGCAGATTTGTGTAAAGCAAAGACGATTATTAATGATCTGCTGTTTGCTGAAGAAGGAATAATCAAAGAAGACGGTACAAAAGTGTTTGTGGATTCATTAGCAGATAGTGCAGTTATGATAGGCATTCGAGCATGGGTCAAAACAGAAGAATACTGGGCAGTACGTTGGAGATTACTGGAAAATATCAAACTTACATTTGACAAAGAAGGAATTGATATTCCTTATAATCAGCTTACTGTGCATATGCAAAAAGACGAGATATAAGAAAAAGCGATGTGAAAAATTCACATCGCTTTTTAAGCTGAAAATCGGATTCGAACCGACGACCCCTTCATTACGAGTGAAGTGCTCTACCGACTGAGCTATTTCAGCTAATTATATTAAAATAACCTTAATCATTATATAACTTTATTAATATAATTTCAACTATTTTATACTTTTTCTTTTTAAATAAAATTGATATAATGAAACCATTCATGTAAAACATTAGGAGGAATGAGTATGGAAAAGATAGGATTTATTGGTGCGGGAATCATGGGTAAACCTATGATCAGAAATCTGATGAAATCAGGATTTGATGTAAGTGTATATGCAAGAGATAAGTCAAAAATAAATGATCTTCTTGTTTCAGGTGCGGTATATCATCCTACAATTAAAGAATGTGTACAGGATTGTGATAAAGTGATCACAATGGTAGGATTCCCAAAAGATGTGGAAGAAGTGTATTTTGACGAAGGAAATATATTGGACAGTGTAAAAGAAGGGACATACATAATTGATATGACAACAACAAGTCCAAAAATTTCTGAGAAAATTTATGAAGAAGGAAAAAAAAGAGGACTTCATGCATTAGATGCACCTGTAACAGGAGGCGATATAGGAGCTGTAAAAGGAACGTTGTCTATTCTAGTTGGTGGAGACAAAGAAGATTTTGAAGCTTGTATTCCAGTGTTTAAAGCAATGGGAACAAACATTAACTATCAAGGAAAAGCGGGAAGCGGACAGCATTGCAAGATGGCAAATCAGATCATGATCGCAGGTACACTTTCAGGAGTATGCGAAGCAATCTCTTATGCGAAAGCGAAAGGGCTTGATATGGAAACTGTTTTAAAATCCGTATCAACAGGAGCAGCAGGAAGCAGGCAGTTAGATCTTTTTGGAGAAAAAATACTTGCACAAGATTACGAACCAGGATTTTTTATTAAACATTTTGTAAAGGATATGAAAATTGCATTGATAGAATCTAATATCAGTAATCTTAATCTCGAAGTACTCAGTACGGTACTTTCACACTATGAAGAACTGGAAGCTGAAGAATGTGGGGATCTCGGCACACAGGCACTGATTAAGTACTATGAAGTAGAAGACGAGGCATAAGCAGTCAGACAATACATTGGATAAATATCTGAAAATCATAATGATCTTAATCCTTATTG
>JAHHTM010000297.1 GCA_020024675.1 Muricomes sp. | reverse complement strand
GACAAAGATAAAAAGTCAAAAAATGCAAAATTGAGTTCTTTAAAAGTAGAACCAGGACAATTGGAGCCTGTATTTTCAGCTGATCAGAAATCATACAAAGTAAATGTTCCAAAGGGTACAAAAGAAGTTACTATTATAGCAAAAGCGCAAGATGAGAAAGCAGTGGTATCTATTTTTGGAGGTAAAAATCTTAAGCCTGGAGCGAATACAGCAAAAGTTGTTGTAACTGCTGAAAATGAAGATACACAAACTTATCAGATCATTATTCAGTGTGGAGAAGAAAAAGAGGCCGAAATTAAAATTGATGGTAAAGTGTATCATATATACGATGATTTCAAGGATGAAAATATACCGATTGGATTTACCCGCACAAAAATGGTGATTCGTAATGAAGAAAGTGTTGTAATGCAACGTGAAAAAGGAAAATTGATACTTGTTTGTCTGTCTTCAGATCAAGACAAAAAAGAATTCTACATCTACGACGAAAAACAAGATGAGTTTTATCCATTTGTACATGTAAAGGTGTCAGATGGGAAATATATTATCCCACTTGCTATGGATAAGAATGTAAAAATGCCAGAAGGATATAAGAAGGTTATTTTAAAATTACAGGAAAAAGAGCTTCAGGCATGGCAGGGAAAGGATAAAGAGTTTTACATTATAAGGGCAGTAAATGATGATGGAATAGTAGGACTATATCGATACGATTCCAAGGAAAACACTTATCAAAGATACATAACGGAAGAGTCTGCGATAGAAAACAGAAAAAAAGATGTACACAGTGACAAAATAAAAATAGCTGGAAAGTTAAGTGTAAATAAAGAATATTGTGGCCCAATAATTTTGGGACTCACATTGCTTTCCGTAGTGTTACTTGTCGCAGTGGTTTGTGCACTTTTGGATAGATATAGACGTAACAATCTGTAGAATAAAATGCGAAGAATATATTAGAAGTATTCTTCGCATATTTTCATTGTAAAGAAAGGAAATTAATATGGGAATAGTAGTAGCTGGAGCAGTTTTTGTAGATATAAAGGGATTTCCGGAGGGAAAATATGTCAGTACAGGAAGAAATGTAGGTCACATTGAATATATTCATGGTGGAGTAAGCAGAAATGTTGTAGAAAATATTGCAAATTTAGAACTGCGCCCTACCTTTTTAGGAATCGTTGATGATTCAGCCTTGGGAAAAGATGTGGTAGATAAACTTGCACGTCATAAAGTAGATACACAGTATATGCAGAAAATTCCAAATGGAATGGGAACATGGTTAGCAGTTTTTGATAGTAATGGTGATTTGGCAGGCTCTATATCTCAGCGTCCAAATCTTATGCCGATCATGGATGTGTTAGAAGAAAAAGGGGATGAAATATTTTCACAGGCAGACTCTATTGTTGTTGAAATCGATATGGATAAAGTGTTGATTAAAAAGATTATAGCTCTTGCAGAGAAGCATCATAAAAAACTATATGGAGTTGTAAGTAATATGAGCATTGCGGTAGAAAGAAGAGATCTTTTGCAAAAATTTTCATGCATGATTTGTAATAAGCAGGAAGCAGGAATTTTCTTCAGTGAAGATTACAATGATTGCACAGTAGAAGAAATGCAAGAGATTATTTCTAAGCGTGTCGTTTCAGGAAAAATTCCATCTGTTATTGTGACGCTGGGAGAAGAAGGTGCAGTTTATGCGGATATGCATGGAGAAACAGGATTTTGCCCTGCAAAGAAAGTGAATGTTATTGATACTACAGGAGCAGGAGATGCATTTGGATCAGGGGTAGTGTGTGGACTTACCTATGGAAATACAATGAAAGAAGCTGTAGAGATTGGAAGTCGTCTAGCAGCTGCAGTCATTGTATCCACAGAAAATGTTTGTCCAAGATTTTTACCAGAAGAATTGGGGATTAAAAGGTCTTTATAAATTGGTCTCTAATGCATGTATCCAGTCAAATTTTCTGTAATAAATAAGAAATACGAGTGAGCTTAAGAACCATGTAAGAGGGTAAGCCCAGAAAATCACATGGATGCTTGGAATATAATGTATGATTAAACTTATGTAGCTGACACGTACAATACACCAAAAAATAAGCATTACGTACATTGGCACTTTGGATTTTCCGGCACCTCTGAAAATACCAGCCATGCAATGTGTGAATGCAAGAAGAAAATAAAATAGAGAATCTGTTCTTGCCTGTGTAGTTCCGATGGATACAACTTCAGGCGTTCGACTGAAAGCCATAATAAGCTGAGGGATGAATACATAGATACAGATTCCAATAAGTTCAGCAAGAGAAATGGAGCAGAGAATACCAAAAACTGCTCCTTTTTTTGCACGATCATATTTTTTGGCGCCAAGGTTTTGACTGATAAAAGTAGTTAAAGCCATTGCAAAGCATGTAATGGGAAGAAAACCAAACC
>JAHHTM010000296.1 GCA_020024675.1 Muricomes sp. | reverse complement strand
ATACAGGAATTCTGACATTGAAAGACGGAACTTCAATGCTTAAAGGTGGAACAAAAGAACTGAATGCAGGTGTAAGCAAATTAAGTGGAGCAGCTCCAGCACTTATTGATGGAGTAGCACAGTTAAAAGATGGTTCTGTAAAATTGTCAGAAGGTCTTGGAGAATTTAATGAAAAAGCAGTGAAAAAACTGGTAGATGCAGTAGATGGTGATCTTGGTGCACTGGCTTCTAGATTAAAAGGAATGGTAAATCTATCAAAAGATGAAGATCAGCCAGTAAAAATTATTTATCGTACAGAGAAAGTAGAATAAATAAAACAGAAGAAAAGGGTCGGCTAAAAAGGCCGGCCCTATTTTTTATTTAAATATTTAAAATAGAAGAGTTCAAAGTAATAAAGAAAGCGAATAGGAGGGAATGTTGTAAAATGAGTGTTGTATCAGAAGGTTATTTTTTATCTACTGATGGAAAAACAAAAATACATGTGAATAAGTGGGTTCCTGAAAACAGGTATATCCGTGGAATTATACAGATTGCACATGGAGTTGCGGAATATGGTTATCGCTATCAGGAATTTGCAGAATTTCTATGCAAGCAAGGATTTGTAGTTGTAGCAAATGATCATTTAGGACATGGAAATTCTGTCATCAAAGATAAACCAAGACTCTATTTTGGAGAAGAGAATGGCTGGTGGAATGTAGTAGATGATATGGAAAAGCTCAGATGTAAAACGCAAGAGGAATATCTAGGGAAACCTTATTTTTTGTTTGGACATTCTATGGGGTCGTTCCTTTCCAGAAGTTATCTTATACGTTATCCGGGGAAATTAGATGGTTGTATACTCTGTGGAACGGGCCATCCGTCAGGGATAACTATATTTGGTGGAAAACTTGTTTCAAAACTGGAAACAAAGAGAATTGGAAAAGAGAAATTTAGTCCTCTTGCAGATCGTCTTGCTTTTGGATCTTACAACAAAAAATTTGCACCGAATAGGACGAGTGCAGATTGGGTATCAGCCAGTGAAGAAAATGTGGATGCATACATAAAAGATCCGTTTTGTGGAGGGGAAACAACACTTGGGCTTTTCGGAGATCTTCTTTGCGGATTAAAATTTATAACAAAACAAAAGAATATAGAAAAAATGGATAAAGATCAGCCAGTGCTTTTTATATCGGGAAAAAACGATCCGGTAGGAGACATGGGAAAAGGAGTTCAAAAAGCTTATGATTGTTTCAAAAAAGCTGGATTAAAGGATGTAAAAATTAAACTTTACAGTGGACTTCGGCATGAAATTCTTAACGAACAGACAAAAGAAGAAGTATACGAAGATATTTTGCAGTGGCTTGAGAAAATAGAATAAGTCTTATGGAATGAAGGTGTGTAAGAGAGTTACTTTTACACACCTATTTTATTATTCAGAGAAAAGAACATATGTTCGAAAAAAGATTGATTTATTTTTCATTTGATTGTATTATAAATCTAAATAGAGAGATATTAAAGTATATCGGAAAAATGAAGGGAGATGAGCAGGTTGTATAGTAGAAGCTATGTTGCCATAGATCTAAAATCTTTTTATGCATCGGTGGAGTGTGTAGAAAGAGGCCTTGATCCTTTGACTACGAATCTTGTAGTTGCTGATGCTAAGCGTACCCAGAAAACCATATGTCTTGCGGTCTCTCCTTCTTTAAAAAAACATGGTATTGTAGGAAGACCAAGACTTTTTGAAGTTGTTCAAAAAGTACAGGAAATTAATGCGCTCAGACAGATACAAAAGCCGAAAGAACCATCACTTGAATATATAGCTGTTCCGCCCAGAATGGCATTGTATATGGATTATAGTACACGTATATATGATGTGTATCTTAAGTATATTGCACCGGAAGATATTCATGTTTATTCCATAGACGAAGTATTTATGGATGTCACAGATTATTTAAAAACATACCAAATGACTGCAAAAGAATTAACAGCAGTTATGATAAGAGATGTTTTTGATACGACCGGTATTACTGCCACAGCAGGGATTGGCACAAATCTCTATCTGAGCAAAATTGCCATGGATATCGTGGCAAAAAAAATACCTGCAAATGAAGATGGAGTACGTATTGCAACTCTTGATGAGTGGTCTTACAGAGAGCTTTTGTGGAACCACAGACCACTTACCGATTTTTGGAGAGTTGGAAAAGGATATGCAAAAAAATTAGAAGCATGCGGGATTTATACGATGGGGGATATTGCCAGATGTTCCATTGGAACATCTGGGGACTTTTATAATGAAGAACTATTGTATAAGATGTTTGGAATTAATGCAGAATTACTTATCGATCATGCGTGGGGGTGGGAGCCTTGTACGATTGCGGATATTAAAAACTATAAACCCCAGGCAAAAAGTATTGGAAGTGGCCAGGTTTTACATTGTCCATATACATTTGATAAA
>JAHHTM010000295.1 GCA_020024675.1 Muricomes sp. | reverse complement strand
TCACAAGCCAGAACTTGATAAGAAAGAAGTACGCCTTCAGAGCATTAAGATGTTAGAAACAGTTGGTATTGCCAGAGCAGAGGGAGTTTATGACAGCTATCCTCATGAACTTTCCGGTGGTATGCGCCAGAGAGTTATGATAGCAATGGCTCTTTGCTGTGAGCCAAAGCTGATCATCGCCGATGAGCCGACAACAGCATTGGATGTTACAATCCAGGCACAGATTCTCGACCTGATGCGTAGTATCAAAGATAAGATTAATGCAAGTATCATGCTTATTACACATGATCTTGGTGTTGTAGCTGAAATGGCAGATTATGTAGTTGTAATGTATGCAGGACGTGTAATTGAAGAAGGAACTGCTCCTGAAATTTATAAAGATCCACGTCATCCATATACAATCGGTTTATTGAATAGTAAACCTGTTATTGGAAAGAAAGTTGATAAATTGTATTCTATTCCAGGACAGGTGCCAAACCCTGTTAATATGCCGGATTATTGTTATTTTAAGAGCCGTTGTGATAAATGTATCGAAAAATGTGATGGCAAATATCCTGAAATGATTCAGGTAAGTCCAACACATAGAGTATCTTGCTGGCTATATGAAGGAGGAGACGAAACATCATGTCAAAAGTAATTTTAGATGTTCAGCATCTTAAAAAATACTTTCCTATCAAGTCAGGACTTATGCAGTCTACTAAAGGATATGTAAAAGCTGTTGATGACGTTTCCTTTAAACTTGAAGAAGGGAAGACCCTTGGTATCGTAGGAGAATCCGGATGTGGTAAAACAACTACCGGTAGAACAATCCTAAGACTGATCGAAGCGACAGAAGGTACAGCAATGTTTGACGGTCAGGACATTTTTAAACTGAACAAAAAAGAGATGAGAGCTTTAAGACCAAAACTTCAGATGATCTTCCAGGATCCATATAGCTCATTGAGTCCACGTATGCCAATTGGTGAGATTATTGGAGAAGGTGTAAGAGCACATGGGATTGTAGATCCAAAAGATTATACAGATTACATTAAAGGTATTATGGAGATATGTGGTCTTCGTCGTTATCAGATCGACAGATACCCACATGAGTTTTCTGGTGGACAGCGTCAGCGTATAGGTATTGCCCGTGCACTTGCTTTGAATCCACGTTTGATCGTATGTGATGAGCCTGTTTCAGCACTGGATGTATCAATTCAGGCACAGATTATTAACCTTATGGAAGAGCTTCAGGAAGAACATAATTTGTCTTACCTGTTTATTTCTCACGATCTTTCTGTAGTAGAGCATATCTCTGATGATGTCGGAGTTATGTATTTAGGAAGTATGGTTGAAATGGGAAGCAAAGAAGAAATCTTTAAAAATCCGCTTCATCCATATACAAAAGCTTTATTTAGCGCGGTTCCGATTCCGGATCCAGAAATTAAGATGAACAGAGTCATTCTGTCAGGAGATATTCCTTCACCGGCTAATCCACCGGAAGGATGTAAGTTCCATACGAGATGTAAATACTGTATGGATCGTTGTAAGACAGAAGCACCAGAATATCGTGATGTGGGCAATGGTCATTTCGTTGCCTGTCATCTCTGCGATAAATAAACAAAAGCGGCTGCCGGTTATATAAACGGGTAAGTCGCTTTTGCTATAAATAAGCTACTCTTATAATGAAAAAAGAAGTCTGTGAAAAGGAAAAGCGGATATGAAAAATCGAGAAAAAAAAGAGAAAGAAGAATTTAAAGATGATAATCATGTGATCGCAGATATGGATGGACTTGTTGGAACACGAATGTTTTCTTTTGGAGGCAGGGGTGTAAATGAAGCACATTCAAAAAAAGAAGTACGAGAAGGAACAATACCACCAGAAAAAGCAGAACTTACAAAAGATGAATTAAAAGCACTTAGAAGAGCAGCATTTGGCTTTAGTGCTAAAATTGCAGGAATGGCTTTTGGTATCTTGTTTGCTGCCTACTTTATTTTATGGATCATACTAAAATTATTGTAGATTAAGATAATATTGAGGAATGGAAGGAGATAAAAAATGAAATTTCAAGACATGCCATATAACAGACCAGACCAAGAATGTTTATTTCAAACACTGTCAGAGCTTACAGAAAGATTCGACAAAGCAGATACAGTAGAAGAACAAATTACGATTATTGAGAATATAGAAAAAGAAAATAAGACGTTCGATACGATGGCAACATTAGCCAATATACGAAATACAATCGATACAAGAGACAAATTTTATGAGTCTGAACGAAACTTTTTTGACGAAGTGTCTCCACTTTTTTCAGAAAAAATGAATGCTTTTAAGAAAGTACTTGTAAAATCAAAATTCAGGCCACAGTTAGAAAAAAAATATGGTAAAATCTGGTTTGTAAATACAGAAATGGAACTGAAAGCATTTTCACCAGAACTTGTGCCTCTTATGCAGGAAGAAAATCAAT
>JAHHTM010000294.1 GCA_020024675.1 Muricomes sp. | reverse complement strand
GTTAGAAGAAAGAGGTAAAAACCAATGATAGAAATATCACATTAGAGGTAAGTGTTGATTATGTTGAGTCGGCATTTACCTCTAATTTTTGTGTTGTAAGACTAATAATCTGTCAAAAGATATAAAAATTACAAATAATATGATGATTGCCAGGTGAAAGCGAAAGTTGTATAATACAGATATAGACCATATTGCTGAAATAGCAGACAAGGAGGACCGGATATGAAGATCGATATGCATTGTCATGTAAAAGAAGGGTCCATAGACAGTAAAGTAAGTCTGGACGAATATATCAGTATTTTAAAGCAAAAAGGATTTCAAGGAATGGTCATTACAGATCATAACACCTATAAAGGATATCGACACTGGAAATACAAGATGAAAGGGAAAGTTCATACGGATTTCGTTGTCCTAAAAGGAATCGAATATGATACAAAAGATGCAGGGCATATTTTAGTGATCATGCCAGAGGGAGTAAGAATGCGTGCATTGGAAAAAAGGGGCATGTCTGTTACTGCGTTGATTGATTTTGTACACCGTAATGGTGGTGTATTAGGACCTGCACATCCATGTGGAGAAAAATATATGAGCATCACCAATACAAAGAAATTTTATTCAAATCCTGAAATTATGAAACGTTTTGATTTTATAGAAGCATACAATTGTTGTGAATCAGCAAAGTCAAATGAAGGTGCCATGAAGCTTGCAAAAAAATATGGAAAAGTAATGACAGGAGGAAGTGATTCCCATAAACCAGGATGTGTAGGAAGAGCTTATACGATCTTACCTGAACCGGTTACATGTGAGACAGAGCTGATTTCATTGATTCACAAAAAAGCAGAATTTAAAGTCGGTGGTGTATTTTACGAAAAGACTACAAAAGACAGAATTGGAAAGGTGAATATGGTTTTGGTATATTCTTTTTGTCTTTATAATAAGCTGGGTGCTATTTTTAGAGGTCATGGAAGAAAAACAAAAATGCAGCTTGAAAATCCGATTGATCCAATCGATCCAATAGAGATGTATTATACAGGACGAGGAAAAGTAAAATAAACAAAGTGCATATAAAAAGGACATAGCTCATCGTAGATGAGGACTATGTCCTTTTTATTTTATTTCTTTTTTCTTGGAAATGTTGCTTTAGAACATCAAACTGTTCTTTATGGAAACGAGGTTCCATTTTGGGGAAGGCTTTTATAAGACGAGTACCATTTGAAGATAAAAAACCATTTACATTATGGTAACGTTTTTTCAATTCTTCAATTCGGTAACGTAATTCTTCAGACGTTTCCATTTTCCACTCTTTTAACTGGTTTACAGCGTCATTACGTTTCAGTTTAGATTCTTCCTGTTTTTCAACAACAGTCAAAACTTTTTCTGAAAGATCCAATCCTATCTGATCTGAGATTTCGTGGAGCTCTTTGGCAATTTTTTCCATATGGTCTAGATGTTTGTTTAGTTTGAAAATTGCAGTAGCAGTTACACAACAATCAGAAATCATAATGATACTGAAAAAGATGATAAGAACTAATCCTGCCGTAAATGGAATGAATGATAATAGTTTTGCAATGATCGGATGAAGAAGATCCATGATCAGTACACATGCGATTCCCCAGATCAAAGAAAACGCCAGACACACATATCCACCGATATTTAAAGAGCGATTTGAATAATCCCACCATTTATTGTGAAACACAATATCCATAACCCATCCGGTCAGACCTTCCAAAGTAGTAACAAGCAATACAGAAAAAATATATAGTATTATAATATTTTCTTTGTATGGAGTCAGAAGTGCGATTACGATCGAGACACCGAATCCATAGATCGGGCAGACAGGACCGTTTAAAAAACCACGATTGACAAACCGATGTTCTTTTACAGCGGCATATGCAACTTCTGTACACCATCCTAAAAAAGAATATACAAAAAAATATAACGATAAGTTATATAGAGACATGAATACAATCTCCCTTCTTTGAGTTTATTTAATATACATTAAAACTTATTATAAAAAATGTCAACGTATTTGTGGAGGATTTTACAGGAGCGAATTTTGTAAAGTGAGAATAAAATATAATCTGGAAAATAAATACAAAAAGCACTCCTTTATTTTCAGGGAGTGCTTTTACTAAAGTGCTAAATAATAACAACTGGCTTAATAAGATCACGAGGTTTATCCTTCATTAAAAGCAAGGCCTCTTCCAAATGTTCAAAACCGTTGAATCGGTGTGTAAGAAGCTTGGATGTATCTAATCGTCCGGTCTCCATAAGGGAAGCAAGTTTTTCCATGCGCAATCTTCCACCCGGCATCAGACCACCGGCAATAGTTTTGTGTCCCATTCCACATCCCCATTCTGTACGAGGGATTTTTACGTAGTCACCAGAACCAAGATAATTGACATTACCAATCTTTCCACCAGGTTTTACCATCTGCACTGCCTGA
>JAHHTM010000293.1 GCA_020024675.1 Muricomes sp. | reverse complement strand
CTGTTCCTGCGCTCTCAGCTTCCTGTTCATATGTGCCAAAGAAAAAATCCTGGACTTGTTGAACGCTTAAATTTGTGATAGAAACAACCGACGGCATAACATGTTCAACTACTTCTGAAACATCTGATGTGACTGCTTTTACCGATCTTGAAAATGAAGCATTTTTTGACGAATCTGTAGTTTTTAATACAGCTTTTTCGTCCATTCCTAAAACTTTACTTCCTAACTTATTACACAAAAGAAATGTGGCACTTGAAACAATTCCAAACAATATCGCCACTCCAATAATAACTACTATTTTGGGTATTTTTCTTTTCTTTTTAGGTGTATTTTTATCGTCTTCAAAATCATAATGTGGTGTATTTTGCTGCGATTCTCCTGAATCATAATAATTATACTGGTTTTCCATAGAATTACCTTCCCTGTTTTTATTTTATAACGATATAGTAAACATTCTTTGTGAAAGAAATGTGTAAATCCAGTAAATAATTTCTGAACGCTTTTTGCAACACAAGGGATACCACCTGACGGCAATATCCCTCCTGCTATATTACAATTCAATAAAGTCTATAGCGAAATCATCCTTCTCATGCTCGCTTTTTTCGTCTCCTCCAAGCTCTTCTGCATACTCCATATCATCGTCATAAAATTCTTCTTCATCGTAATAGTCATCAAATTCTATGTCATAATCAGACAATTCATCCTCTTCATATACCGGTTCTTCTTTTTCCTTACGTCTATCTTGTTTCTTTTTTCTATTTGTTTTTCTTTCATTCAGCTCTTCTGGCTCATCCTCTGAATAAAAATTCTCTTTAGCAGAATTTCTTTTTGATAACTTAACACCCAGCACAATGATTATGATCAGAAAAATAAGTAGCAAGGCGGCAGCAACACAAACAGTTTCCAAAATATGCTTTGCCATAAATTGAGTAGCTTTCGCTAAAGCACCACTTCCTGATTTTTCATTTTCTATATCCAAGTTATCCATGCATCGTTGATAAGTACTTTCAATCGCATCATATTGATAATATCCCGGCTTTCCCTCAGAATTTAATGCATATATCAGATAATAATCTTGATTTTCCATATTATTCCAAATTGAAAACTCAACATTGTCAAGTGTCATAGTTGTACTTTGGTATTTTTGAGGGAGTTTTCTATCTTTTTCCGGATTAATGATCATAATATACTTATCTGTTGACACATCAACTATAACAGTCTTTTTCAAATCATCTCCTGCTTTGTCTGATACGAAATAATTTGTTTCTCCACTCTTGTTTTTTAAGGAATACAAATATACGCCACTTGTTTCATTAAATAAAGCTTTTACTTTCTTTTCTTTTAATTCTACATCTACTATTGCAAACCCGTCAGGAATTTCTTTTTCTGAAAAACTACTGTTTACCGAATATTCTTCGCCTTCTATAGTCAGAACAGGTGCCCCTTTTTCTGTCTCATTTGCATTTTCCTCATTTGGAGTTTCATCTTCCTTCGAACTTCCTTCACCAATTTTAACTGTAGAATCTCCAACCTCTAATTCTATATTCGATCCTTCTGAATTCGTTACTGTATAATCTGATACTTCAATTTTTGCCGTTCCTTCTTTTAATGTAGTGAATGTAAGAATAAACGTAGCATCACTTGTACTCGAATCAAAATCTGCTTTCATCTCAATACTGCCATTTTCTCCAACAGTATTTGTTCCCCCTTCAAATTTTAAGAGTTCCGGATCATATTTCATTTTTAAATTGATTGTTCCAAATCCAGATGTCTGTGAAAATACGCGCACGGAGATATCTACCTTTTCTCCTGCTTCTGTTTCTGGATCTGTAAAATATACTGCTCCATCCACAGCATACACTGGTAAAACATATACTTGTAACATCAATAATAATGTCACAAAAATCATACTTATTTTTTTTAATATTTTTTTCATTTGAGCCCTCTTTTCTGTATACACTTAATTTCTAATCGTACATACCTACATCAATTAATTCTTTTATTGCTGAAACAACACTTTCTTTATCCTCTTTATAAGTTACTCCGAACCACTTGTCAACTGATTTTAAAACTTTAACTGAAATTTTATTTTTTTTCAGAAGATCGCCTATAATTGTTGGCAAAAGATATTCTGCTTTTTGATCTTCCGGTTTCAAGCCTGCCAAAAATTCTTCAAAACCATTTTGCAACATTAAGATAAACTCTGGATGAAGTCCCCACATATTCATAGAAACGACTGAATCCATATCTAGTAGTTCTTTTGTACCATCTTCTTTTTTTACAACAGCAGTAGATACTTCTTTTTCAATATTCTTTGTTTCAACAATATCTAAGAGCTTTCCATCGGCATCTACTTTACAGATTCCCCTTGTAACCGCTCCATTGTCACTAAGTGTATTCTTAAGAATAAAGCTTACCATACAGATTTCTTTCTTGTTTGAAAAATCTTGTTCCGTTAAATATCTGTAACTTTCTT
>JAHHTM010000292.1 GCA_020024675.1 Muricomes sp. | reverse complement strand
GACAACTGAATATTCATCTGTACAAGAGTATATAAAACAGCTTAAGAAAATTAATTCATTGACATCAGATAATTTGGAAGCTGGAAAATATTTAATCGTTACATGTGAGCAATCTTTTGAAAGTTCCAATGCAAATCCTTAAATCGTATATCATACATAAGCAAATCCCTAATACTTATGTATTGATAGAATAAAACACACCTGTAAGAGACAGTTTTAAACCTAGACTGTCTCTTATATATTTTAAGCATTTTTCTATATTTTGCGATAGCAGATGCTTTTATTTATATAGCTCAATCTATACGACAAATACTAATTTTTCCAATAGATGTAGACATAAAATAGCTACTATGCTATAATTTCATTAAATTCTTACAATTTGGAGGTAAAATTTTGGCTAATGATATTCGTACTTATTATGAACAATCTTATGTAGATTACACTTTACGACTTAGAGAAATCTTAAAAACCCTGCCGCCTTTTGCTAAAGATTATTTTCGTGCTATGGAACCAAAGTCATCAGCCCGTACAAGAATTTCTTATGCTTATGACATCCGTATATTTTTTCATTTTCTAATTGAAAATAATCCTACATATCATGACTATACTATAGATCAATTCACTCTCGAGGATCTAGACCGCGTCCAACCTGTAGACATTGAGGAATATCAAGAATACTTAAAAGTTTACAAAGATTCCTCTGACAAACAAATAACAAACGAAGAAAAAGGCCTTTCACGTAAAATGTCAGCTTTACGAAGTTTTTATACTTATTTCTTTAAACATCAGATGATTGAACATAATCCTACACTTTTAGTTGAAATGCCAAAATTACATGAAAAAGCGATTATTCGTCTTGATCCCGATGAAATTGCCCTATTGCTCGAATATGTAGAACATGGTGGTGATAATCTGACCGGTCAGCGTAAAGCGTATTTTGAAAAAACTCGTAACAGAGATCTTGCAATTCTTACACTCCTTTTAGGAACAGGAATTCGTGTTTCTGAATGTGTAGGACTGGATCTTACAGATGTTGATTTTAAAAATAATGGAATTAAAGTTACTCGAAAAGGTGGAAATGAAATGGTTGTATACTTTGGTGAAGAAGTTGAAACCGCATTAAAAGCATATATTTATACCACAAGAAAATCAACTACTCCCCTACCGGGCTCTGAAAATGCACTTTTCCTTTCAACTCAGCGTAAAAGAATGGGTGTACAGGCAATTGAAAATATGGTAAAAAAATATGCCAAAGAAGTAATTCCGAACAAGAAAATAACACCACATAAACTTCGTAGTACCTATGGAACCGCGTTATACAAGGAAACAGGCGATATTTATCTTGTAGCTGATGTTTTAGGCCACAAAGATGTAAACACCACTAAAAAGCATTATGCAGCTATTGACGACGATCGCAGGAAGCAAGCCGCCACTGCTGTTTCATTAAGAGAACCATAAAATTCATTTAATCAATCATAATCTTTTTATATAATTGCATACAAAAAATACAAATGGTATTATATATGTAAACAATAGTTTGAAATAATAAAATTCGTCTATATTAGTGTTAGAGCACGGGAACAAACGTTAAGAAGAAAGGATGATCAATTTGAAAAAGATAATTCAAGAAGTATTTAAGGTTATTGGAATTTTAGGAATTCAATTCCTATCAGGATATATAGTTACAATAGTATTTCTTAAGTCTGACTGGGATACTATTGCCTTTCTTACTAATCCTGCAATGATTGTGTTTTGGTGTATATATGCTGTTATTGAGTCAGTAATAATTGGGATTTCAGTTAGAAAGAGCAGAAAAAAGGATTCCGTAATAATTTAGCATTCGTGAAATGTAGAAAAGAGGAAAAATATGAAAATTTTATTTTATGACACAAAGAAGTACGATAAAAAATCTTTTAGTAATGAGTTGAATAACTTTCCAGAAATTGAAATTGACTACTTAAAAACAGACTTGACCCCAAGAACAGCACAATTAGCAGAAGGATTTGATGCTGTATGTGGTTTTGTAAGCTCAGATATTGGGAAAGATACGATTAAAATTCTTCACCAAAAAGGGATTCGATTAATCTTGATGCGTTGCGCCGGTTTCAATAATGTTGATCTTGAAACAGCAAAAAAATACAATATTCGTGTAATGCGTGTTCCGGGATATTCTCCTGAGGCTGTAGCCGAACATGCAATGGCTCTTGCGCTTGCTTGTAATCGTCGAATTTACAAAGCATATAACAAAGTCAGAGAAAATGACTTTAGTTTAGGTGGACTTATGGGATATAACTTCTATGGAAAAACCGCCGGAATCGTCGGTACTGGTAAGATTGGCGCTGCCATGTGTCGGATCTGTTATGGATTCGGAATGAAAGTAATAGCATATGATGTTTATAAAAATGAAGATTTAAAAGACTTTGTCGAATATGTTTCCTTGGACGAACTTTTGTCTAAAAGTGATTTAATTTCTCTTCATTGTCCGCT
>JAHHTM010000291.1 GCA_020024675.1 Muricomes sp. | reverse complement strand
TACGGATTCCATTTGCTCTGCAATTGCCTATGCGGATATAAAAAACAGAACAGAAGATGGGTTTTACCAAGCAAAACGAGCAGGTCAGATCAGTGAGGAAACCAAGTATGTGCTGGATCGATTTGAAATGGATCCGCCAGGATATATGCCAAATGTGGGAACCAGGGTAAAAGATATGGATATTCGTTATATATCGGGAGTTACCCATAGTATCTCACTGAAAAAGGCATGGACTCTGATGCGAAATGAAAATGTGAATACTTTGCCTATTACAAATAAAGATAATGTACTGGAAGGTCTGATCACCATCAGTGATATTGCGGAGTCTTATATGGATGTGTATGACAGCACGATTTTGTCTACTGCAAAGACGCAGTATCGCAATATAGCATCTACAATAGATGGAAAGATTATTACAGGAAACGAGCATAGTTATCTTTTAAAGGGAAAGGTATGCATTGCAGCATCAAGCCGTACACTTATGGCTGATTTTATTGATAAAGACGATCTGGTTATTTTAGGGGATCGTCAGGAAGCGCAGCAATATGCTGTGGATCTGAATGTGGGATGCATAGTAGTATGCCAGAATGCACAGATTAGTGCGGAAATTATTCAACAGGCAGAAGAACGACAGATTGTTATTATTCAGACACCAAATGACACATTTACGGTAGCAAGGCAGATCAACCAGAGTATTCCAGTGAGACATTTTATGACAAAAAGTGGATTTGTATGTTTCCGTTTACGTGATTATGTAGATGATGTAAAAGAAGTTATGGCACATAAAAGATTTCGAGATTTTCCGATTTTGGATTATCAGGGAAATTTTGTTGGATTTATATCCAGAAGACGATTGTTGAACTGTCATAAAAAACAGGTTATTTTAGTTGATCATAATGAAAAGAATCAGGCGGTTGATGGAGTAGAAGAGGCGGATGTATTAGAAATTATCGATCATCACAGATTAAGTAGTATTGAAACGATGGGCCCTGTGTTTTTTAGAAACCAACCAGTTGGATGTACTGCCACAATCATATATCAGATGTACCAAGAAGAAGGTGTAGAGGTTGACGTCCAGACAGCATCCCTATTATGTTCAGCGATTATTTCGGATACACTGATGTTTCGTTCACCGACATGTACAGCACTTGATGAAAGATTTGCCAGAGAACTTGCCGAGATTGCAGAAATTAATATAGAAGAGCTTGCACAGGAAATGTTTAATGCAGGAAGCAACCTAAAAGGAAAATCGCCAGAAGAGATCATATTCCTTGATTTCAAACAGTTTACGGTGAATGATACAGTATTTGGAGTTGGACAGGTAAATTCTATGAATGGGGAAGAATTAAAAGAGATTAAATCTAAAATACTTCCATATATAGATAAAATCCGAGAAGAAAATCAGTTAAACATGATTTTCTTTATGCTTACAAATATCATAACAGAATCTTCAGAGTTATTGTGTTGTGGTATAGATGCAAGAGCAAAAATACTTTCAGCATTCGATCTTCCAGAAGATACAGAAGAGCTCATGTTAAAAGGAGTTGTGTCTAGAAAGAAGCAGCTTGTGCCTACACTCGTAAGTGCATTACAACAGTAAAAGAGGAGATACAGATGGGAAAAGAAGTATGGAAACCGGGAAATATGCTTTATCCGCTTCCAGCGGTTATGGTAAGTACCGGAGATCAAGAAGGTAACACAAATATTTTGGCGATAGCATGGACTGGTACGATCTGTACAAATCCGGCTATGGTTTATATTTCGGTCCGTCCAGAACGATATTCTTACCAAATGATTAAAGAATCAGGTGAGTTTGTGATTAATCTGACAACAGAAAAGCTTGTAAAAGCAACTGACTATTGTGGAGTCCGTTCTGGAAAAGATGTAGATAAATGGGTGGAAACTGGACTTACAAAGGGAAAGGCAGAAACATTAAATTATGCTCCTGTTATTGAAGAATCACCGGTTAACATTGAGTGCAAAGTAAAAGAAATTAAAGAATTAGGAAGTCATCATATGTTTATTGCAGAAGTTACTTCTGTTCAGGTTGATGATTCTTATATGGATGAAAATAATAAGTTCAACTTAAATAAGACAGGACTTTTAGCATATTCTCATGGTGAATATTTAGGCTTAGGTAAAAAAATAGGCACTTTTGGCTATAGTGTGAGAAAAAAGCCTAGAAAACAAACAAATAAGAAAAATAACAAGAAAAAATGAGACATTAGAAAAATGGAGTGTATCGAAAAAGCGATACACTCCATTTTTTTGGCTTTATAAAGAATTATAATGTATCAATAAATTTCTGGAATGAAGCCAGTCCTTGTTCTGTACATTTGTAAACGCCGGCATCCTCTAACACCTGACAGAATACTTTTCCAATTTCTTGCTGAAGGATAGAATTAATATTTTCAGCAGTGATAGTTTCATATTGTGGAAGAAAGTCGTCTACCCAGTCAGCATGTTTTTCAAGAATCTCGTTGCTTCTGAT
>JAHHTM010000290.1 GCA_020024675.1 Muricomes sp. | reverse complement strand
CCTCTTTTAATCTTCTATAATCTTCTTATCTTTTAATATTTTTAAAATTTGTTTTTGAATCTTATCCTCGTCATAAGCATAATCCTGCTTATCAATCCAAATTACTTCTTTTTCTCGTTTGAACCAGGTAATCTGTCTTTTTGCAAAATGTCTTGTGTCTCTTTTTAAAATATAAACAGCTTCATCAAGAGAGAGTTCTCCTTCAAGATACGAAAGAATTTCTTTGTATCCTAATCCTTGCATGGAAACCATATCCTTGTTATATCCTTTTTCTTTTAACTTTTTAACTTCCTGCACAAGACCATCTTCCATCATCTGATCAATTCTTTGGTCAATCTTATTATAAAGCTTCTCTCTGTCATCATTTAGTATGATATATGCAAAATTGTACGGTGATTCTTTTTGTCTCTCTTTTTCATTATGCTCAGATATCTTTTGTCCTGTCTGTTCATAAAATTCTAATGCACGTATAACACGTTTGACATTATTCATATGAATTTCTTCTGCTGATTTTGCATCCACTTTTTTTAACATATCATGAAGGACTGCTGCCCCGTCCTGTTTTGCAACCTGTTCTAAATGTTCTCTATATGATGAATCTGACTTATGCTCATTAAAATCAATATCATATAGCAAAGCCTGAATATAAAACCCTGTTCCTCCAACAATCACAGGAATCTTTCCCTTAGCATAAATTCCATCCATAGCCTTTTTGGCCATCTGTTGAAATTTCACAACATGAAATTCTTCATCCGGTTCTAAAACATCTACCAGATAATGTGGGACTCCCTGCATTTCTTCAGGTTTGATTTTTGCTGAGCCAATATCCATATGCTTATATACCTGCATAGAATCCGCAGAAATAATTTCTCCTCCAATTGCTTTCGAAAGCCCTATAGATGCTTTCGTTTTTCCAACCGCTGTAGGTCCAGTCAATATGATCAATGGTTTTTTTTTCATTTCTACACAATCCTCTTAAATTTCTTTTCTAACTCTCGTTTTGTCATTGCAATGATCGTAGGACGCCCATGAGGACAATGATACGGATTATCCAAAGTCAGAAGTTCGCCGATCAAAGTATCTGCTTCTATTGCTGACAATCGATTATTTCCCTTTACTGCAGCTTTGCAGGACATTGACGCCACTTTTTCATCCAAGACTTCTGGTGTCATGGATGTTGTCAGTCCATCTGCCATATCATCCAACATTTCTAAGAGCAATTCTTTTTTAGCAATGGAAAATAAATTGTCCGGCACTGCACGCACTGCATATTCATCACCACCAAAAGGCTCTATTTCAAAACCGATGGAAGCAAATCTATCCATATGTTCTTCCAGTAACTGTGCCTCCCTCATAGATAAACTTAATATGATCGGTGGACTTAAATATTGTGAAGTAAATGTCCGGTTCTTCATTTCTTTCAACGTCCGTTCATATAACACCCTTTCATGGGCAGCATGTTGATCTATGATATATAAACTGTTGTTAAATTCAACCAGCCAGTATGTATCAAACACCTGACCAATCAGTTTATATTCTGCTTTTACTTCTCGCTTCAACAGATGTTCCTCAAATAAATTCATCTGCTCTGGTTTTTTGTTATATTCTATATGTTCTTTTATCACCTCTGGTTGTAAAGCAACATCAGAAGCTTCTTTTAGAATATTTTGTTGTGAAATACAATCCACATAATCTCTTTTTGCTAACTGTTCTTCACTTATTTTCTCTTGTTCCAGTTGTTTTGCTTGTGCAGATCGTTGAATTTCCATCTTTTCATGCTCTGCATATACGCGTTCCTTCATTTTCTGTAAAAAATATTCTTCATCCATCTTAACTGGTGTAAACTTATTTTCAGCTAAAGGCAGTGTCACATCTGACACCGGCGTTATTTGTGGATTAGCCTTTGGTTTTAAGAGAAATGGACTTTCTTTTTTTTGCGGCTTTTCCTCCATTTTTACCAATGGATCTGGAACATCTACAACAGGGATCAATTCCGGTTCAAGAAGCGTTCTTTGTACCGCCTCAAAAACGGTCTGATAAACTCTTTGCTGATTTTGAAAACGCAATTCCATTTTTGTAGGATGAACGTTAACATCAACTTCTTCACCTTCTATTTGGAAATGAAGTACAACAAACGGAAATTTATGTTGCATAACAAAATCACGATAACCATCTTCTACCGCTTTTGAGAGCATAGAACTTTTTACATAACGTCCATTCACAAAAAAGTTTTCAAAATTGCGGTTTGAGCGATTGATAACCGGCTTACCAAGGTACCCTTTTATATGGAGATCATACTGACTATAATCTATTTCAATAAGGTTGGCTGCAATCTCTCTTCCGTAAATACTGTAAATTACATCCTTCAAATTACCATTTCCGGAAGTTCTTAGCTTCTCTTGATTATTGCTGATAAATTTAAAAGATACTTCTGGATGAGATAACGCAAGATGCATAAGAAGCTCTTGTATATGGCCTGCTTCTGTCATAGAT
>JAHHTM010000029.1 GCA_020024675.1 Muricomes sp. | reverse complement strand
CGTCATATCAGAGAAAAAATTGAGATTAATCCTAGAGAACCTAGATATCTAAAAGTGGTTTGGGGTGTTGGATATAAGATAGAAAAACAATAGAAGGGGAATGGAAGAAGAAAAATAACATGACAGATAAAAAAAATATTCAAAAAAGCTGGTATAAAAGCAAAGCTATGAGGTGGATCCTGATCTTGACAGCGAATATTTTGGCGCTGAGTATCAGTTTTGATGTTTTGTTTATACACAGATGTCCTCAGGAGATATGCGATTCTACTTCTTGGAATGAAATTGAGAAACCTTATGAAGAGTCCGCTGCTTTTGAAGATTTGTTTTCTTATGCAAGCCGTAGTGCTATGTCCAGTGTTCGATCTAAAATTAATTTTGAAACCGAAGGAAGATATAATGCGCATAAGATCGTAGATGTTATGGAATACGCAGAAAGTGGAAAAATATCAGGAGAAAATAAAAATGGTTTGGCATATACAGTTGAACAACTTGATGGATGGGAAGATATTTATCCAGATACGGATATAAGAGATGATACAATAGTTGTATGCCAGAAACTGGATAATACATATTATTATTACTATCTGAAGGATTTTAAAGAACAACTTAGTTCAGGAAAACTCAGGTTAGAAAATACAAATATGACAGTAGATACATTCCTTGATACTGTAGAGGAACATATACCAACTACATCAGATGATGGGATTATGCTTGCGGATGAAACAGGAAAAGTTCTTTATGAAAGTTTTTGGAGATTTCCATATACTATAACAGAAAAATATAAACCTGTTGGAGCAGAAAATATTGTAGAAGTAGTAAACAATACACCAGAATTAAATGGAAAGCTTACAGAAATTTACGATGCTTTACAGCAGATGGTAGAGGAACTAAATGGAGACCTGGAATCCTATAGATATTCTGATGATATGTGGGAAGAAGGAAATACAAATTTTACCTATATGCTCGTGGACAAGAATAAGAAACTTGTATACACAAATAATGGAGCTTTCAAACGGTTTGAAGATGTAAATACAAGTCTCGCTAAGTTGAAGTCAGAAAATAGGAAATACATTATTGTAAAAGATAAGTTGCTGGATTTTGATACGAATATGAACATTTCCAAACAACAATGGAGAAATACAATACGTTCATATTATAAAGGGAACAAGTCTGATTATCTTTTTGCGGCGTCTGTAAATACAGAATATAAAATTCAGGATATTTTCTATATGTATAAACAAGAATATAATTATTACAATCCACATCTGAAACGAACAATTCTGTCGATTGCATTAAGTGTTTCGTTATTGTTAGTGAATCTGGTATGGCTTGCAGTTATTACAGGAGAGAAGAATAAAGAGGGAGAGATTATACTGACAACATTTGATCATTGGAAGACGGAGATTTCAGTATTATTGATAGTTTTATTCTGGTATATCCCATTTGTTTTTGCATTAAGTGTATTTGGCAGTCAGTTTCCTATGGCTGTAGGAAGAAACCAGTTAGAATATGAAGATATCGTGAATGTACAGCAAACGAAAATTTATTTATACTATAATCCAAGGGATTATGCATTAATTGGTATACTGACAGTATTTACCATGATCTGTTTTTTGATTATATATTTAAGCATTGTTAGAAGAAAAAAAGCAGGAATTTTATGGAAAAATAGTATTATTCATAGTTTGAATCATGGCTTTAAGGTGTTTTGGAGAGGAAAGTCGGAAATTGCAAAGGCAGTACTTTTATTAACAGGTTTTCTCGCATTTCACTGGATTGCATGGTTGTTCATTACATTAGGAAATTTTGCTTCAATTGTTGTTTTATTTATCATGATCATATTAGATATGATGTCAGCGTATGTAGTGTTTAGAGATGCAATTGCTAAGAAAAAGATCAGAGCAGGTGTAGAAGAGTTGGCAAAAGGAAATATGGAATACCAGATTCCTACAGGTCAATTAAAAGGTGAAAATAAAGAGCTGGCAGAAGAAGTGAATGATATAGGAAAAGGTCTTCATAAAGCAGTAGATAGTGCTATGAAAAGTGAACGACTTAAAACAGATCTTATAACAAATGTATCTCACGATATTAAGACACCGCTTACATCAATTATTAATTATGTAGATTTATTAAAGAGAGAAAATTTTGAAGATCCAAAAGTTTTAGGTTATCTGGACATTTTAAGTGAGAAAGCAATGAGACTTAAAACACTTACAGAAGATGTGGTTGAGGCCTCAAAAGTATCAAGTGGTAATATTACATTAGAATATATGGATGTAAATTTTGTTGAGATGATAAATCAGACAGAAGGAGAACTTTTAGAAAAGTTTGAAGAGAATAATCTGTTAATCGTACAAAATCTGCCGGAAGAATCAGTTGTTATCCATGTAGATGGACGTAGAATGTGGAGAATTCTTGAAAATATTTATACCAACGCACTAAAATATGCTATGCCTGGAACAAGGGTTTATTCAGAATTACAAGTAAAGGAAGAAAAAGTGATTTTTTCATTAAAAAACATTTCAAGGCAGCAGCTTAACTTTACAGCAGATGAATTAACAGAACGATTTATCAGAGGGGATATTTCAAGAGGGTCCGAAGGAAGTGGACTTGGTCTTTCTATTGCGAAAAGTCTGACAAAAATGCAGGGAGGCGTGTTTAACTTGTATCTGGATGGAGATTTATTTAAAGTGATGCTAGAATTTCCAAGAGTAAAATAAAGAATAAAAGTGGACAGTATCTAAAAAGAGGCTGTCCGCTTTTATTCTTTAGACCTTTGAATCTTGCATGGGAATCTGTTTTGCATTACAATAATACAAGGGTGGAGAAAAAACCACGTTATTTGAAAAATAGAGGAGTATTGCCTAGATTATGGATGAAATAAAATTATTATTAGAACAAATCTTAAACACAGAATTTGTTCAGGGGACTATAAGTAATCCTCGTTCAAAAGATGATATATTAAAAATAAAAGTACGTCTTGTTGAGATGAAAGGGCAGATTTTTTATCAGTGTGAATCTTTTACAAAAACACAAGCTTTTCATGAGAATCTTAATAAGGAAGATGCGATAAAGAAACTGATACAGTATTTGAAAGATTTCAGACAAATGCAGATTATAACTGTCAAAGATACCTATACAATTCTTATCAGTAAGAAAGGAAAAGTGACCATTCAGAAGAAGAAAAATAAAGAGTGTATAAAAAAAGCACCCATGTCACATAATCGCGCCAAAAAATATATTTTGCAAGAAGGAATGCAGATTCCTTTTCTTCAGGATTTAGGGGTTATGACAGCAGAGGGAAAGATCGTAAAGTCTCATTTTGATAAATTCCGTCAGATCAATCGATTCCTTGAATTTATAGAAGATATACTCCCAAGGCTTGATAAAACAAGAGAACTTACGATTCTTGACTTTGGATGTGGAAAGTCATATCTTACATTTGCTATGTATTATTATCTTCATGAATTAAAAAAATATGATATACAGGTGATAGGTTTAGATCTAAAAAAAGATGTCATAAAACATTGTAATGAACTTGCTGTAAAGTATGGTTATGAAAAACTTACATTTTTGGTGGGAGATATTGCAGATTATGAAGGTGTTAAGAAAGTGGATATGGTAGTGACACTGCATGCATGTAATACAGCTACAGATTACGCCCTGGCCAAGGCTATAGGATGGGATGCAGAAGTTATTCTTTCGGTTCCGTGCTGTCAACACGAATTAAATGGTCAGATTCACGCTGAAAAGCTGGCTCCAGTTATGGATTATGGACTTCTAAAAGAAAGATTTGCGGCACTTGTTACAGATGGGCTTCGGGCAAAATATCTGGAAGCTTCAGGATATGAGACACAGGTATTGGAGTTTATAGATATGGAGCATACACCTAAAAACATCTTGTTACGTGCTGTAAGGAGCGGTAAAAAAAATGAACAGGCAAAAAAAGAAATAGAAGAATGCAGAAAGTTTTTACATGCAGAGCCAACACTTGGAATGCTTTTGTCAAAGGGAGAATAAAGAATGAAAAAAAAGAGGATTATAAAAGCAGGGGTTCTTATTGCTGTTTTTCTGATGGCAGTTCTGATAAGTAGTCTGATCATAAACAGAGGAAATGATGATGCAAAAGTGGATTTAGGAGATCCTACATTGCCTAGAATATCTTTTATGGTGAAAGGGGAGGAAATCAATCATCTGCAGGGATATGTCAATGAGATGAATGTTTCGGCCATGAGAGATACGATCACACCGATTGAAAAAAATGGAAATTTGGAAATGCTTATTGAAGCTGACGGCAATACAATTTCTGGAATATTTTATGATGTATATTCTCTGGATGGTCAGAAAGTATATGCATCAGGAACTGTTAAAGAGTTTACAGAAGAAGCCGCTACATTAAAGCTTAGTAAAGCACTTAAAAAGACACAGATGGAGGCTGTTCTTCGTGTGGGACTGCAGTTAAAAGACAGATCCGTATATTTCTATACAAGAATTATAAGACCAACAGATATTTATGTTGCAGAATGTCTGGAGCATGCAAAGAAATTTCATGAGGGCACATTTGCAGGGAAAAATGACAATGAGATTGTCACAAAAGATCTTATAATAGATAATTCACAACAGACATATGACTATCAACATGTAACGTTATCTTCTGATGTTGATAAAGTTACATGGGGAAAGATGAAACCTGAAATTATTGGAGATGTGGAATGGAATGTTCAGGAAGCAAATTCTGTATATACATCACTTTTGGCAACTTATCAGGTAAGTGCCAGTGATGAAAAATCTGAGACAGATATATTTAATGTAAAAGAATTTTACCGTGTGCGTTATACAGAAGATACTGTTTATCTGCAGAATTTTGACAGAACGATCAATCAGGTGTTTGATGGAAAGTCGTCTTCTTTTGTACAAGATGGGATTCGGTTAGGAATTGTACCGCAAAATATCCCTGTGGTAAAAAATGAAACAGCGATTGCTTTCGTAACAGGTCAGGATTTATGGTCATATAATGTTAAAGAAAATAAGATTGCGCTTGTTTTTAGTTTTGCAAATAGAGAGGGACATGATAAAAGAGGGCAGTATGATCAACATGATGTTAAGATTATTGATCAGGATCAAAAAGGAAATCTGGTATTTGCTGTATATGGGTATATGAACAGAGGCAAGCACGAAGGAGAAGTCGGAGCGGATATATACTATTATGATGCTGAGAAAAATATGGTCCAAGAAAAAGCATTTATACCAAGTGATAAAAGCTTTGTGATGGCTCAGGAAGAGCTAGGAGAAATGGTCTATTATGATCAGGAACATTTATTGTTGTACGTACTGGCAGGGCGTAAGTTACTGCAGGCAGATTTAGAGAAAAACAAACAAAAAATATTAGAAGAAAATATTGAGGATGGTCAGTATGTTGTTTCAGAGGATAATCATCTTTTTGCGTTTTTAAAAACAGAATCTTCAGGGAAGAAGGAAAGCATCAAAGTTATGAATCTTCGGAAATCTTCGGAAATTTCCATCGAGGCAGAAAATGGAGAGCATATAAAACCACTTGGTTTTATTGATGGAGATTTTATCTATGGAGTGCAGAAAGTAGAAGATCAAGCAAAACTTATGACAGGTGACATAATTTCTCCTATGTATGAACTTAGAATTGTCGACAGCACAGGAAAAGTTGTTAAACAGTATTCCGAGCAGGATGTTTATATCACAGCTATTTCGATCAATGGTGATCAGGTTACGGTAAATCGTGTAAAGAAATCAGACGGGCAATATGTTGAGACAGAAGCGGATTATATCAGTAGTAGCAAAGAAAAACCAAAGAAGGAAGAAGCTGTGGGGTTATACTATACAGAAGACAGAGGAAATCAGTGTTTTGTGAAAGTAAATCGGGTACAGTTAAAGAATACAGTAAAAATTCTTCGTCCGAAGCAAATTTATAGTAACCGCAATGTTACTATAGAAAAAAATAGTAAAGCAGTGGAAGAACAATTTTATGTATATGGCTTGGGGACACTTCAGGGAATTTATAAAAAAGCCGGAGAAGCAGTTCAAAAAGCAGAACAAGTTGCAGGAGTGGTGGTTTCTGAACGACAGTCTTATATATGGCAGAAAGGAAACAGACTTCTTGCATGTGATACGCAGACGGAAGAGTTTAAGAAAAAAGAGGGACAGTCATCATTAGAAGCATGTGAAGCTTTTATGGAAAAAGCAGACGGTGTTAAAACAGATCTTACAGGTTGCAGACTGGATCAGATTTTCTATGTTGTTAATCTTGGAAAACCGGTAATTGCGATTAAGGATAAGGATCATGCGGTTTTGATAACCGGGTATGATCTTGAAAGAGTTTACTATATTGATCCAGATGATGGAAGTGAACATGGAGTTTATGTAGATGAAATGGAAGAAGATATGGAGGCTCAAGGCAATATTTATATTGGGTATTTAGATTAAATGAAAAAGGGTTGTCGTACAAAGTATTAGTACGACAGCCCTTTTGTTATGTTTTAACATGCTGTTTTAAAGATCACAAATTTATATTTATTAAGAACAGTGTAAAGGATAAGTCCAAGTACACCACAAGAAAGAACCTCTCCAATTCCTACTGTCATCATCATGAAAGGAATAGAAAATGGCAGCTGGTAACCAAATTTTAATATAAATGGTACAATCAGTGCATTTGAAAGGATGGGCGGAAGAACAGCAACAAATTTGCTTTTATCTCTTAGCATCCATGTGAGAGATGCGCCAATCAAAGTGGCAATGGATCCCAAAATAATATCAGGTACGATCGCTCCACCTAAAATGTTACCCAAAAGGCATCCGATAAATAATCCAGGTACTGCAGCAGGGGTAAACACGGGAAGGATTGTCAAGGCTTCAGCAAAACGAATCTGTACTTCGCCAAATGCTAAAGCGGCTCCCATAACGGTGAGTACTACATAAACAGCAGCGATCATGGCTGCCTGTGCCATAAACAGCACTTTGTTGTTACTTGAGTTTTTCATTATTCAATTCTCCTTTAGTTTTGTTTTACGTGTGGAAGGTCACGAACACACGATTCATTTTACGCCGGAAATCGGCGAAAGCCCTGTAAGACCTTGTTTTTATGGGCTTTGATAACGTTTGAAAGTATAGCATGTAAGATCAGAAAAATCAAGTTGTGACGTAAATTAAAAATACAACTTCAATATTGTTTTTTTTGTGCTTTCAGTGTTATAATAAAAATAATGTAAAAATTGTAAAAAGTAAGGAGTAAAATAAATGGACTTAGTTACAATTCGTGAGTTATTTAAAAACAGAGAAGAATATCTGGATAAAGAAGTAAAAGTTGGCGGATGGATTCGTAGTATCCGTGATTCAAAAACATTTGGATTTATTGTTGTGAATGACGGTTCTTATTTTGAACCTCTTCAGATCGTTTATCATGATAAAATGGAAAATTTTGAAGAAATTTCAAAGCAGAATGCAGGAGCAGCTATTATTGTAAAAGGTACACTTGTAGCAACTCCACAGGCAAAACAGCCATTTGAGATTCAGGCAGATGAAGTAATCGTTGAAGGAGCATCTGCACCGGATTACCCATTACAGAAAAAGCGTCATAGTTTTGAGTATTTGAGAACAATCTCACACCTTCGTCCTAGAACAAATACTTTCCAGGCAGTTTTCAGAGTTCGTTCTCTTATTGCATATGCAATTCATCAGTTCTTCCAGGAGAGAGGATTTGTATATGTACACACACCACTTATCACAGCAAGTGACTGTGAAGGTGCAGGAGAGATGTTCAGAGTTACAACTCTTGATATGGATAATGTTCCAAGAAAAGAAGATGGAAGTGTAGATTACAGTCAGGATTTCTTTGGAAAAGAAACAAATCTTACAGTAAGTGGTCAGCTTAATGGTGAAACATTTGCACAGGCGTTTAGAAGTATTTATACATTTGGACCAACATTCCGTGCAGAAAATTCAAATACAACACGTCATGCAGCAGAGTTTTGGATGATCGAACCAGAGATTGCATTTGCAGATCTTGAGGATGATATGGATCTTGCAGAGGACATGCTGAAATATGTTATTTCTTATGTTCTTGAGAATGCACCAGAAGAGATGAATTTCTTTAACTCTTTTGTTGACAAAGGATTACTCGAAAGACTTCACAATGTAGTTGAATCTGATTTTGCCAGAGTGACATATACAGAAGCAGTAAAACTTCTAGAAGAAAACAATGACAAGTTTGAATACAAAGTTTCATGGGGAATTGATCTTCAGACAGAGCATGAGCGTTATCTGACAGAGAAAATATTTAAACGTCCAGTCTTTGTTACAGACTATCCAAAAGAAATTAAGGCTTTCTATATGAAACTGAATGAAGACGGAAAGACAGTTGCTGCAGTTGATTGTCTTGTACCTGGAATTGGTGAAATTATCGGTGGAAGTCAGAGAGAAGACGATTATGAAAAACTTCATGCAAGAATGCAGGAACTGAATCTTTCAGAAGAAGACTACAAATTCTATCTTGATCTTAGAAGATATGGTTCTACAAGACATGCAGGATTCGGTCTTGGATTTGAAAGATGCGTTATGTATCTTACAGGTATGTCAAACATTCGTGACGTTATACCATTCCCAAGAACAGTAAATAACTGCGATTTATAAAATGATAGTAAGTACAGTAGAAGTAAATACTGTATAACAAGAAACGAAAGGACGTAACGAAATTTAAAAGTTACGTCCTTTTCTGGCTTAATAAAAAAGGAGGCGGAAGATGAAATTTATTCATATAGCAGATGTGCATTTAGGTGCGGCTCCAGATGTCGGGGAAAAATATAGTGAAAACAGGCCGAAAGAACTTTGGGATACTTTTAAAAAGGTCATTAAAATTTGCGAAAAAGAACAAATAGATATTCTCTTTGTTGCAGGGGATTTATTTCATCGTCAGCCTTTGAAAAAAGATTTAAAAGAAGTAGATTATCTTTTTTCTACGCTTACACATACGAAGGTTGTTTTAATTGCAGGGAACCATGATTTCATAAAAAAAGATTCTTTTTATCGAAGCTTTGAATGGAATGAAAATGTGTATCCACTTTTTGGTGAAACAACAGAATATGTAGAATTTCAAGAACTTGATCTTGCGGTTTATGGCTTCAGTTATTATGCAAAAGAGATTAAAGAAGAAAGATATTCTTTTAAAGCTCCGGGGTATAAAGGGATAGAAGTACTCCTTGCTCACGGAGGTGATGAAAAGCATATTCCAATACGAAAAGAAGTGCTTGCTGGAAATGGATTTGATTATATTGCCCTTGGGCATATTCATAAACCACAGATTATTTTAGAAAACAGAGCAGCTTATGCAGGAGCATTAGAGCCGATAGATAAAAATGATACAGGAGTTCATGGCTATATAAAAGGTGAAATTACAAAACGAGGAACAAAGATAGAGTTTGTACCATTTGCTTCCAGAGAATATGTTCATTTTGATCTTACTGTAAATGAAAAAATGACGAATGGAAGTTTAAAAGAACTTTTAACCAGACTGATCAGAGAAAAAGGATTGCAGAATATTTATAAGATCACGCTTATTGGAGAACGGGATGTTGATGTTCAGTTTGATACAGAAAATCTAGATGTATATGGAAATATATTGGAAGTTGTTGATAAAACATGGCCGGCATTTGATTACGAGAAATTATATAAGGAAAACAAGGAAAATTTGATCGGATATTTTATAGACAGCATTGGAATCAGTGAAAAAGACAGCATAGAATTTCTTGCATTGCAAGAGGGGATTCATGCACTTTTAGATCAGTAGAAAGAGAATA
>JAHHTM010000289.1 GCA_020024675.1 Muricomes sp. | reverse complement strand
ACTCTTCCTTTATGAAGAAACGTAATATAGTCGCAAATTTTTTCAAGATCACTGATAATGTGTGAAGACAATAAAACAGAATGTTTCTCATCTCGAGTAAAATCATTGAATATATCTAAAATCTCATCGCGTACTATTGGATCAAGACCACTTGTCGCTTCATCCAAAATTAACAACTTGGGATGATGAGCAAGTGCTGCAGCAATTGCAAGCTTCATTTTCATGCCATGAGAATATTCTTGAATCTTCTTCTCTATCGGCAAATTGAACTTATGAATATATCTGCGATAAGTCTCCTGATCCCAATTTTCATAGGTAGATTTTAGAATTTTATCTAAATCTTTAGCACTTAATACCTCTGGAAAATAGGCTTCATCCAATACGATTCCAATGTCCTGCTTTAAATTAACAAACTCTTTTGATTGATTAGAGATACCAAATACCGATACTGAACCACTATCAGGTGTGATTGCATCCATAATCAATTTAATTGTTGTGCTTTTTCCTGCACCATTTTCTCCAACAAGTCCCATGATTGTTCCCATTGGCAGTGAAAAACTGATATTATCAAGTGTAAATCCAGTATAAGATTTTGTAACTTGATTTAATTCAATCGCATTCATCTTATTCCTCCTCTGAAATAATTTTAAACATTTCAATAATATCCCCTGTTTTTAGGTTGCAGCCCGAAGCAAGCTGCATAATTGATTTCATATGCTCTTCAATTTCTTTTAAATGTGCTTCTCTTAATATTTCCGTATTTTTTTCTGCTACATAAGACCCTTTTCCAGCAACAGAATATATGTAACCATCTTTTTCAAGTTCATCATAGGCTCGTTTTGTCGTTATAACGCTAATTCGTAAATCTTTTGCAAGATTACGAATCGAAGGAAGGAGGTCACCTCCCTTTAATTTCCCTGAAATAATCAATGATCTAATCTGAACATAAATCTGTTCATAAATTGGTTGATTGTTTGCATTACTAATAATAATATTCATAACTTCCCCTTAAGTATATACTGTTTATATATGGTATACACAGTATATACTGTTTATGCACAGCTGTCAACTAAAAAAGCGTTTTTATTTGACTTTCTGAACTTTTCACTGAAAATAAAAACAGAACTAGGAAGTATTAAACTTAGATTCTTCTTAGTTCTGTTTTCATACACAATTTACTCTTGTTTTTTATGCAAATATTCCGCCGATAATTGTATAAGACAATATGGTCATAATAAAAGCTGCAAGGCATACACCAATTATGATTGCCGGGAACGCTTTACGGAAACGTATTCCAAGTAAAGCCGCAATAAGTGATCCTGTCCATGCTCCTGTTCCAGGAAGCGGAATTCCTACAAATAATACAAGACCCCAGAATTCATATTTCTCAATCTTACCGCTTTTACTCATTGCTTTTGCTTCCAGTTTCTCTACCATTGGTTTTAATTTCTTTGTACCTTTCATCCAGTCAAAAATCTTAGTGATCAAAAGTAGAATAAACGGAATTGGAATCAGATTTCCAATAATACTAATTGGAATAGCCTGCCATTTTGCAACATCAAGAAGTGCAGGTCCTGCCGCCAAAAGACCTCCTCTAAGTTCCAGGATCGGAACCATTGAAATCAAAAACACAATAAACTCTTTTCCTACTTTTCCACCAAGGTTTTCAATAAACCAACTAATCAAAACATCTTTCATATTACACTCTCCTGATCATTTTTTCTAAACTGCATATTATAAAGTCCGGCATAAATTCTGTTTTTCTCTATAAGCTGTTCGTGGGTTCCTTCTTCCTCGATTCCTTTTTCCGTCAACACAAGGATTCTTTTTGCATTCCGAATCGTAGACAATCTATGCGCAATCACAAAGGTAGTGCGATTTTTCGCCAGTTCCTCCATTGACTGCTGTACGATCATTTCACTTTCATTATCTAATGCAGAAGTTGCTTCATCAAAAATAAGTACTTCAGGATTTTTCAAAAATACTCTTGCAATAGAAATTCTTTGTTTTTGGCCTCCTGACAATTTTACTCCTCTTTGACCAATGTATGTATAATATCCATCAGGAAATCCTAAAATAAAGTCATGGGCATTTGCTTTTTTAGCTGCTTCTATTACCTCTTCATCTGTAGCATCTGGTTTTCCATAACGAATATTGTCCATAATTGTACCTGCAAAAAGATAAACATCCTGCTGCACAATTCCGATATGGTTTCTTAAATTCTTCAACCGGATTGTCCGGATATCTATACCATCCAGATAAATATTTCCTTCTGTTGTTTCGTAAAATCTTGGAATCATATTACATAAAGTTGTTTTACCAACACCGGAAGGACCAACCATCGCTACATAGTCCCCTGCATCCACTTTCAGATTCAAGTGTTTAAATATAGGCTCCTGATCTTTTTCATACTGAAATGTCACGTCTTTAAACTCTATATTTCCTTGAACATTCTCAAGCTCAATTGTACTTTTTCCATCTGCTGCTTCAGGTTCTACTGAAAGT
>JAHHTM010000288.1 GCA_020024675.1 Muricomes sp. | reverse complement strand
TATTCTTTCCGGCTTTATGTTTGGAAATATGTTTAGTATCCTGTATAGTCTTGCAGGGGGGCTTTTAAGCCTCTTTTTTATGTTTGTATTAAAGAATAGAAATAGTTTTAGTGTTATTGGAGTCAGCATTGCAGGTGGTGTAACGCATAACCTTGGACAATTGATCGTGGCTATGGTTGTGGTAGAATCATATAAAGTGGGATTTCATTTTCCGGTATTGATGATTGCAGGTATGTTGACAGGCTTGTTAATTGGAATACTGTCTAAAGAAGTTTTAAAACGATTAAAAAATTTTCATGTAAAAGAATGATAAGGAAGGAAGAAAGGCAATGATTTCATATTTGCATGGAGAATTGGCAGCAGTAGAAAAAGATAAGATAATTGTTGAAGTGTCAGGGATTGGATATGGGGTTTTTGTGCCAGGTCAGACATTTTCTATGCTTCCGCCAATTGGAGAGAAGATTAAGATTTATACGTATATGAATGTGAGAGAAGATGCAGTTCAGTTATTTGGATTCCTTACAAAAGATGAACTGGAGATTTTTAAACTTCTTATCACGGTAAATGGAATTGGTCCAAAGGGAGGCCTTGGGATTTTATCAAATTTGTCTGTGGATGAATTAAGATACTCTGTTCTTTCCGGCGATGTAAAATCAATCTGCAAAGCCCCTGGTATAGGGAAGAAGACAGCAGAAAAGATGATCATAGAGTTGAAAGACAAGCTTGATATTGAAGATGTATTAAACAATGCTCAAGGAACAGCTTCTGCGCAGATTGCTTCATCTACAACAGACGTGGCACATACAGAAGCAATACAGGCTCTTGTGGCACTTGGTTATGGAAATGCAGAAAGTCTACGTGCAGTAAAGGCAGTTGCTTTGGAAAATCCAACGACGGAAGATATTTTAAGAGAAGCTTTAAAAAAGATGATGTGATTTAAAAAGGTTTTTAGGTAATAGATGATAGAGGATATCAATGGGAAAACGAATTATAACAACAGAAAATCTGGAGGAAGATGTTAAAATAGACAGTAGTCTTCGACCTCAGATGTTAAAAGATTATATAGGGCAGGAAAAGACAAAAGAAACGTTGAAGATTTACATCAAGGCAGCAAAAGAACGTGAGGAAGCGTTGGACCATGTACTGTTTTATGGACCTCCGGGACTTGGAAAAACGACACTCGCTGGGATTATTGCTAATGAAATGGGAGTACATTTAAAGATTACTTCAGGGCCTGCAATAGAAAAACCCGGAGAAATGGCATCCATTTTAAATAATCTTCAAGAGAATGATGTGCTATTCGTAGATGAGATTCACAGATTAAATAGACAGGTAGAAGAGGTGCTTTATCCAGCTATGGAAGACTATGCAATCGATATTATGATCGGCAAAGGTGCAACCGCTCGTTCTATCCGTCTTGACCTTCCTAAATTTACACTGGTTGGAGCTACAACACGAGCCGGTATGCTTACAGCTCCTTTGCGTGACAGATTTGGAGTAGTAAATCATCTGGAATTTTATACAGAAAAAGAATTGCAGACGATCATCATAAGATCAGCGGGTATGCTCGGAGTTGAAATAGATGAAAAAGGAGCTTTGGAACTTGCAAAACGGTCACGAGGAACTCCGCGTCTTGCAAACAGACTGCTAAAGAGGGTCAGAGATTTTGCACAAGTAAAATATGATGGTGTAATCACAGAAGCAGTTGCACAATACGCCCTTGATCTTCTTGATGTGGATAAATATGGACTGGATCATATTGATAGAAATATTTTACTGACGATGATCGAGAAGTTTAAAGGTGGTCCGGTAGGACTTGATACACTTGCTGCCACAATTGCAGAAGATTCAGGCACATTAGAAGATGTATATGAACCATATTTATTAAAAACAGGGTTTATTCAGAGAACTCCGCGTGGAAGAGTTGTTACAGAACGTGCGTATTCTCACCTTGGAATTCCATATATTGCAGAGGATTAGAAGAGGTAATCTGAAATAAAAAATAAAAATAGTTGGTTTTTGTTACCAATTAGTTTATAATAACACTTAAGAAACGCAAGGAGGGTGTCATGAGTTCAGCAAAACATTTTACAGAAGTATTGATCGGAGGAAAAGTTTATACATTAAGTGGTTTTGAAGGTGAAGAATATCTTCAGAAAGTTTCGTCTTATCTGAATCACAAGATCACAGAGTGTACCAACAGTGAAGGATACAGAAAACAAAGTGCTGATACACGAAATGTGCTCCTTGCCTTGAATATCGCAGATGATTACTTTAAGGCAAAAAAACAAGGAGATTCTCTTGAAAACGATATTGAATTAAAAGATAAAGAAATGTATGATCTGAAACATGAACTTATTTCTGTTCAGATCAAGCTTGAAAATGCAGAAAAAGAGCTTGCAAAAATGAAAGAAGATAATAACAATCTTCAGATGCAGATTGTGAAGCTAGAAACAGAGATGAAAAACCGAAGAAAATGAGAATAGGCTGTCTGTAGACAGCTTATTTCATTTCTTGAC
>JAHHTM010000287.1 GCA_020024675.1 Muricomes sp. | reverse complement strand
TTCATCTGATAATAATGTGATAAAATAAGAAGAAAAACCTAACCGTTTAAGTAGACACGAGAAATGAAAGAAATATAATATCGGTAATAAACAGAATGGAGACTTATATATGATAAAAGTACTTTTTATCTGCCACGGCAATATGTTTCGTAAGTCCGGAACCCCTTGATTTATAAGGATTTGTGAGGTGTGAGAGGTATTTACTACACCATTACTACACCATTTTATTTTAAAAATCTGGAAGAGTCTTGATGTGATAAAAGATCAATATACGGAGGAATTATCATGGAATCAAGAATAACAGAAAACGGAATAAACTATGTACTTGTCGGAGATTATTACATACCGGAGATTGGAATGAAGGAGGAAAGAAGACCAATCGGGAAATATGGAATGCTGCGAAAACAGTATTTAAAAGAACATAAGCCAGAAAGGCTCAGCGTACTTGTTATTAAAGGAGAACTTGATCAGCATCTTGCTGATGTAGAGGAACGGGCAAAAAGAATTGTTAATGAACTAATGAACCAGATGATAAAGACAGAAGGTATAACGGAAGAACTGAAACGACAGGACCAGATGGAATGGGTAAGGAGAGTTAATGGAATAATAAATAGAGCAGAAGAAATTGTACTGAATCAGTTGATATATGTTTAAAAAGGTATCGTATTAAGGAATGAAAAATTAGGCGGAGTGTTAATAACATTCCGTCTTTTTAATTACATCATTTTTATTTCAATTACATCATTTCATATCAAAATGATGTAATTGAATTTTACAATTCGGAAAAAACCATGTCATTGAAACAAATGAAATAGATAAATTGCCGATAATGTAGTATAATATATCTATGTAAAAAAAGAAATGGAGGAGATCACATGAAATATCTTTCAGTGGCAGAAATAGCGGAAAAATGGAACGTATCTGATCGCAGTGTAAGAAATTATTGTGCACAAGGAAGAGTGGAAGGTGCTGTCCTTAAAGGTAAAACCTGGAATATTCAGGAAGATGCAAAGAAACCGGAGCGTACAAATAAGAAAAAAGAAATTCCGAAAACATTATTAGATATTTTAAGAGAAGAAAAATCAACTAAATATTCCGGAGGAATCTATCATAAAACACAGATTGATTTAACGTATAACTCTAATCATATGGAAGGCAGTAAGCTTACCCATGATCAGACCAGATATATCTTTGAAACTAATACAATAGGGATAGAAAAAGAAGTGGTTAATGTTGATGATGTTATTGAAACAGCTAATCATTTCCGCTGTATCGATACCATTATTGATCAGGCAAATTTGACGCTCACAGAATCATTTATAAAAAATCTACATGGAATGTTAAAAGCCGGAAGTAGCGATTCCAGGAAAGATTGGTTTGCAGTAGGCGATTATAAAAAGATGCCAAATGAGGTCGGAGGAATGCAGACAGCTCTTCCGGAAGAAGTGCAGGATAAAATGAAAAATCTTTTGTGTGAATATAACCGGAAAGAGGAAAAAACATTAAAAGATATTTTAGAATTTCATGTGAAGTTTGAACGGATTCATCCATTTCAGGATGGCAATGGTCGTGTTGGAAGATTAATTATGTTTAAGGAATGTCTGAAATATAACATCGTACCATTTATCATAGAAGATGATCTTAAAATGTTTTATTATCGTGGATTAAAAGAATGGGATAGAGAAGAAGGCTATCTGACAGACACCTGCCAGACAGCCCAGGATAGGTATAAGGCATATTTGGATTATTTTAGGATTACGTATGATATGTAAACAGGGATTATTTCGATGAATGTCTTGTGAAAAATAATTTTGTTACAATAGGATAAATGTAAATCAAAGTTTATATAACAGTGAGGAGTTTAGTTCATGATTGGAGCATTTATCATTGGTACAGTAGTGGCATTACTTTTTATGGGTATAAGATTTGGGGCTAGAAAAACGGAAAAACCGGTGTTTTTTTTCACAGGATTCCAGCGGCGAATATGAAGGATGTGAGTGGAAGTAAAATATAGAGAATAAATAGGAACATGTGAAAAATATAGCCTGTTATTAAAGGAGAACATGATTAGCATCTTGCAGATGTAGACGAACAGGCAAGGAAGATGATTGAAGAATTGATGAATCATCTAATGGAAGTAGAAGATGTCACAGAAGAGCTGAAACGACAAGATCAAATGGAATGGGTAAGGAGAGTTAATGAAATAAAGAAGAGAGCGGAAGAACTTGTACGGAACCAGTTGATATATGTTAAAAAAGGTATCGTATTTTGCAGAAATGTGCGTTACAAGGCTTGAACAGGGTCTCCGCACACAAAATTTTTTCTTTCATTTTTTAGGGTGATGAAGTATAATGAGATGTGAAAAATTGAGGTTTTTAATGCTTAAATTTCAAACAATCATTTTTAGATAGCTAAAACTATGGAGGACAAAATGAATGATTTTTTACGAATATGTTTTAATATAATTACACAAATAGGTTCCTATTTAGTTGTACTTCTCATTTCGACATATATTGTAAAT
>JAHHTM010000286.1 GCA_020024675.1 Muricomes sp. | reverse complement strand
GGATAGTAGCATCTACATCTATCCCTATTGATTTCTGACTAAGTTTCCATAGAAATTCATCTGCTCTGTCTAGACATTCATCTTCAGAATCTGCTGTAATAGATTTCATTCTTCTGATTCCATTTTCATCTTTGAAATAAAATCTGTATTCAATCCTGTCATTCTTAGTTCTTCTCCAAGTTCCTTTTATGTTTTTACCTACGTTTTTTTCTTCCATTTGTCATCATCCTTCCACTCCAATGTCTGTCACTTTCTTTAGAATGTCTTACTGAAAAATATTCTATAAGTGCATGAGCCTCAACTCCTTTCTGTCTTCCAAAATCTGCTGATGGGAATTTTGGATCATTAAACATTTTCTGTACTGTCGCAAGACTCCAACCTAAAAGCTCTGTTAAATCATTTATTGTATAAAACTTAACTTCGCTAGATATATATGTTCTGCTCACCTGATTTATATTCAAAGTTTCCATAAGTCTGCCCTTTCTTTATTATCAGATGCAAATTAATACTAATCGTTTCCAATAAATCTGACTATCCTGCGATTTCTTAATTCGCACCCTTGTAAAAATCACCTTTTATTTGTCATAACCACTTTCGCATTGTCGCAATGCTCTTGTAACTTTTTTCATAGTACGCTCATCTAAAGTACAGCAATATTCACGTAAAATTGATTTTGATATTGTCTTTCTCTGTTCAGCTTCAACCATTGATTGCTTAGGAAGTCCTTTCATCATAGGCAGAACTACATGAACAGGATCATTCACCTTTTTCAATTTACTTGTAACTGCTGCAACAACAACTGTGGTTGATGTACGATTTAATCTATTGCACTGTGTAATCAGTACAGGTCTTCGTCCTGCCTGTACGCTTCCTTCTTCTTCCGCAGGAAGGTCTGCGTAATATATCTGTCCTCTTTTTATTTTTCTGTCCATTACACACCCTCCTATATATACTTCATAAGTATCTCTCTCATCTTATGAATTTCATTTAGTATTTTCCCTGGCCTATATCCAAGTTTGTTTGAAACATCGATTATGCATTTATCTTTAAATACAATTTCCTCAATAATCATAATCTGATTATCATTTAAATGTTCCAGTCCATTTCTTAAAAATGCATCATCAATACTGTCAATCCACCTTTTGCTCCCTTTTATATAAAAAGCTTTTTTCACACTATTTACATTTAACATGGTGTCAATCATATTGCCGTAGTCATCCTTGATAAAATAAGTTTTCATATTGCCTCTCTTTCTATCAATACACAACGTTTCCTATATCTGGGTCTAATTTTTATGTACAGGTGCATCATAAGATGCACCTTATATATCTAAAATCTACATTTGTCCACGACACCCCCAGATATGGGAAACAATCAGGCGACAGTAGCATACTGTCTCACGGGAATCCAACCCCTCCAAGGTTCTCTTGAAGCCGCCCTCATTGCGTGATCCTGTATCCCTACAGGGCTGTGACTAGACGGGAGTATCATTATTTTTTTCAGAGGTCATTGCACTTTATAGCAGCTATACTATAATTTCAAACGAGACATATTCGCTCTCCAAATGGATCATGGCGCATCGTTATACATGCTTTTCCGTTTAAGGCTCTGAAAAGAACGTACCTGATGAATGTGTATTAAATTGTCATTGTTCAATGAAAAGAATTTATCCCTTCACTTAACGGACATTTTTAGAGCAAAAATTAAGTCATTTTAAAAAACTTTTTAATTTTTTTTTAATTATTTTTTTCTGATAAGTAACTGCCGGGCAACTTATTCCTTTTTTCTTGGCATATTCTTTAGCTGTTATTTTATTAACTCCATATAGTTCCTCTATTAATTCGTTCTGTCTATCTGATAATGATGCTAATGCGTTAAATCTTTTATTCGCTTCATACTTAGCTTCTTCATCAAATGCTTTTTCTTCGTAACTTAACCAGCCTCCATTATCTAATTCAGTATCTAATCTAAATTCATGCCTTCTATTATTACGGGCAGCATTTTCTTCTTTTCTTTCAAAGTTCATAATTACCTTTCCGATTTTATCGCTTACTTCTATTTCACATTTATCTCCATTTACAAATTCATATTTGATTTTCATTTCCATATCCTCCTGATTTTGATTTCAATGTAATTTCTAATTTCAAAATCAGAAGTCATGGGTATTGGGCAAATTCCTCATTCCATGTCTGCAAGAAAAAAAGCATATGTTTCCTTTCCCCTGCTACATAAGTAGCCAAAGAAAAGATCATATGCAAAATAAAAAAGAGACCATGCAAAACATGACCAATAGGATATTAAATCCTTTGGTTACTTATGTTTTGCAGGTCTCTTAATGATTCTATTATGTAAAAGCTATTTACAAAGCGAACCTATTAGTAGTATCATTCACGCACTACATTCAGTTCCGTCAAGTTCAAACACGTTACAAACTCTTAATATAAATCGTTGCCTTCAAGGGCTTACAGAGCAATTTAAGTCTCATGCCAACATGACATCCGTCTATATCTCACGATATTTAATTGTAT
>JAHHTM010000285.1 GCA_020024675.1 Muricomes sp. | reverse complement strand
GAAGTAATGAGCATCGGTATGAAATGTTTCTCTTCTTCTGCTACACGGTTCAGTTCGTTGATCCAATCAGTCAGCTCTCTGGTAGATGGATTTGTACGCAAGATAAACTGTCTGACATGCTTCTTTTGTATGGTTTCCGTCGTACCTGCGGCTGTTGTTTCCGAAAAAATAGAGGAGCTTTTATCAATAGGTTTTTCATCTAAAATTCCAGTTTCATCTAAGAAATCCGTATCCTCTTGATATTTTCCCATATTCCATCCACTTAGAAATAACAGTCCGATTTTTTCGTCAGGAGACAGTCGTGCTGCCAGATCAGCGGCACGTTCTTGGGGACTTTTCCGCCAATCTCCGCTGATAGTCAGAGTGCCATCTCCATTCATATCCCGAAAATATAGTCCGTCCTGAAAAATGGGTTCTTTTACAGTTACAGAAATGACAGGCCCTTTTTCATTTTGATAATAACGAATCCGCTCGCTTGCTTTTTGCTTTTTCATGAATTCTTCCTCCCGTTTTAGGCGATTACAGTGTAAAGGAGATCTCCCTGTTTCACATTTTCACTTTCCAGTTCTAACAGATCCAGATAGTCATCTGCATTGGTTACCAATACTGGAGTTTCCAATATGTAACCTTCTTTTTTAATGGCTTCCAGATCAAAAGAGAGTAATATCTGACCCTTGGTTACTTTTTGTCCCTGTTCTACCTGGCTGTTAAAATATTTACCATTGAGCTGCACTGTATTCATTCCCACATGAATCAGTACTTCACATCCTTGATCTGATACAATCCCAATGGCATGACCACTTTCCATAATTGTTTCAATTGTTCCATCAAATGGTGCGGTCACAACTCCATTTGACGGTTGAATTGCGACTCCACGTCCAAGAACTCCGGAAGAAAATGCCGCATCCTGTACTTCACACAAAGGCATGATGCTTCCTTCCATGGGACTATAGATGTTTTCTCTTCCCTGAATTTCCAGTTTTGGTTCTTCTTTCGCTTCATTTCCTTCTGTAGAAGAAAGATCTTTTTCTTCATCTTTGAACAAAAACAGTCCGATTAAAAGTCCGGAAATCAGAGAAACTGCAATGACGATCAGCCCTTTGATCAAATCCTGTGCCGGATTGTCCGGTCCCATCAATGCCGGAAGATATAAAAATCCTTGTCCTGCCAACTGATACCGTTTCAGACCAAGCAAAGCGGCAGTGAAACCTGAAATAGAGGCAGCTACACAGGAACCAACAAATAATTTTTTTCTAGGTAAAGTGATTCCGTAGATTGCCGGTTCTGTGACAGCTGCTACCATACCGGAAATCCATGCAGATAATGCGGTATTTTTTAAACTTTTATTTTTGGTTTTCATCCACACTGCAATGACAACTGCAGTCTGTGCAAACGGGGTACCCAGATTCAATGGTCCCAATGGATCTACAAATCCATTCATAACATTCATGATTGTAGTTAGAACATACACACTATGTATTCCAAAAATCACCATGATCTGATAGAATCCGGCGATTACAATACCTGCCAGAAGTGGATTGAAATCATAAACAGCCAGCATCACATTTGCGATTCCGTTTGCCAACAGATTTGCAAATGGTCCAACGATTATAAATCCCAAAGGCAATACGATACACAGCACTAATACTGGTGTAAACAATGCTTTTAAGACACCTGGAAGGATTTTTTTGAAAAATCGCTCCATAGGAGCTGCCACTGCAACCATCAATATAACCGGCAGCACGGTTGAGGTGTAAGATGTGTTGAATGTATGTCCAAACAAGGCAATGTCTGTATTATTGATTGCCGGATAGCAGAGAAAGGCTCCGATAATCATTCCGAGATAGATATCACATTTAAACTTCTTTGCAGAAGTGTAGCCTAATATGATTGGTAAAAAGTAAAAAATAGAATCTCCGATTGAGTTGAACAGAATGTAAACGCCATCTGTCTTTTCGTATACTCCAGCAAATGCCATCAGTGCATTGATTCCTTTTACAATACCACAAGCACTCATCATCGTAATAAAGGGCATCATAATATTAGACATAATGTCAATCAGCCGGCTTCCTAAAGACATTTTTTCTTCTGTTTTCTGCTGCACATTCTGATTATCTGCAAGACCTGCCACGTTACATACATCACTGTACACCTCGCCTACATGGCTTCCAATGACAACCTGATATTGTGTACCTGCTTTCATAACAGTGACAACACCGTCCATATTTTTCAGAGTCTCGTCATTTGCTTTCTGATTATCTGCTAACTGAAATCTCAGTCTTGTTACACAATGAGTTAGAGAAATGATATTCTCCTTCCCTCCAATTTGTTTAACGATTTCTTTTGCAAGTACTTCGTACTTTCCCATGATTGTTTCCTCCGATTTTTAATAAAATAGTGTAAAAAATTCGAAGGTTTAGCCAACTTAATGTCACCATCCAAATATGGGCTGAATTTATAAATTGATATGTTCTCCTTTCTTTTTTGTTTTATAGCAATAGCAAAACAGCCGAGCCCTGCGGTCTCTTTTGCTTATTACATCATAAGAACTGTCCTGTTATCTTG
>JAHHTM010000284.1 GCA_020024675.1 Muricomes sp. | reverse complement strand
GCACTTTCACTGGGACCGATTGCAGAACATCTGACACTTTGGAATTAAGGAGGAATCCATGTCATGAGTAAAAAAACAAATAAAAAGCTGATTACACCAGATATTTTACAGCAGGCATTGATTGGAAGTTTAAAAAAACTAAGTCCACGTTATATGATAAAAAATCCAGTCATGTTTGTAGTAGAAATTGGATTTTTTGTAACATTGCTTTTGACAATATTTCCTGGAATGTTTGGAAATGCAGAAGGAAATATTCGTGTTTATAACTTAATTGTATCTGTCATTCTTTTTGTTACAGTTCTGCTTGCAAATTTTGCAGAATCTGTTGCAGAAGGTAGAGGAAAGGCACAGGCAGCAAGTCTAAAAAAAACACAGAAAGATACACAGGCACATGTTATTGAAAAAAATGGAACTGTAAGAGAAGTTGCATCCAGTGAACTTAAAAAAGGCGATATCGTTTACGTAAAAGCAGGAGAGGTTATTCCAGGAGATGGAGAAGTTATCGAAGGAATTGCTTCTGTGGATGAATCAGCAATTACAGGAGAATCTGCTCCGGTTGTAAGAGAGAGTGGTGGAGATTTTTGTTCAGTAACAGGAGGAACGACGGTAGTGTCGGACTGGCTCAAAATCGAAATTACTTCAGATCCTGGAAACAGTTTTTTAGACCGTATGATTGCTTTGGTAGAAGGAGCGTCAAGAAAGAAAACACCAAATGAAATCGCATTAAGCACACTGTTGGTTTCACTTACAATTATCTTTCTTATAGTGATCGTAACGTTATATCCAATAAGTCTTTACACAGGAGTTGAAATTCCTACATCTACATTAATAGCTTTGATGGTTTGTCTGATTCCAACCACTATTGGTGGTCTTCTCTCAGCAATTGGAATTGCAGGTATGGATCGTGTAACAAGATTTAATGTTATTGCTATGTCAGGAAAAGCAGTGGAAGCTTGTGGTGATGTAGACACAATGATTCTAGATAAAACAGGAACAATCACATTTGGAAATCGACTTGCAGCAGATTTCATTCCGGTAAAAGGCGTGGAAAAAAAGGAACTGGTATGTTGTGCAGCACTTACAAGTATGCAGGATGGAACACCAGAAGGAAAATCAACATTAGATCTTGCACGTCAGTTAGGAGATAAAAGTAAAGAAGACTCCAAAGCGGTATTTTATGAATTTACAGCGCAGACAAGGATGAGTGGTGTAGATTTATCAGATGGTACAAAAATCAGAAAAGGTGCGTTTGATGCAATCAAGCAGTATGCTACTGAAAATGGTGGAAAAGTTCCGGAAGATTTGCAAGAAATGGTGGAAAAAGTTTCAGCATTAGGTGGAACACCACTCGTTGTTTGTAAAAATAATAGAATTCTTGGTGTTATTTATCTAAAAGATACGGTTAAGCCGGGAATGAGAGAGCGATTTGACAGATTAAGAGAAATCGGTATTAAAACAATTATGTGTACAGGGGATAACCCGCTGACAGCAGCAACTATTGCAGAAGAAGCAGGAGTTGATGGTTTTATTGCAGAGTGCAAACCTGAGGATAAAATTGCAGTGATAAAAAAAGAGCAGGTAGAAGGTAAAATTGTCGCCATGACAGGAGACGGAACAAATGATGCACCGGCACTTGCACAGGCAAATGTTGGACTTGCAATGAATTCAGGAACAACGGCAGCAAAAGAAGCAGCGAATATGGTTGACCTTGACAGTGACCCAACAAAGATACTTGAAGTTGTTGAAATCGGAAAACAACTTTTGATCACAAGAGGTTCTTTAACGACCTTTTCTATTGCCAACGATATTGCAAAATACTTTGCAATTATTCCGGCGATGTTTATGGTTGCGGTACCACAGCTTGGTGTATTAAATATCATGGGACTGACAACGCCATATAGTGCGATTCTTTCAGCATTGATTTTCAATGCAATCATTATTCCTTGTCTGATTCCGCTGGCAATGAAGGGTGTAAAATACCGTCCTATGTCATCAGGAAAAATGCTTGCAAGAAATATGCTCATCTACGGTGTGGGTGGAGTAATAACACCGTTTATTGGAATCAAAATTATAGATATTCTGATTGCACCAGTACTTGCAATGATCGGATTGTAAAAGGAGAAATTTAAGATGAATAAGAAAAAAGAAATAATTTGTTCCATAAAAAAACCTGTTCTGATCACGATTATTTTAATGGTTTTATGTGGCTTGATTTTCCCACTTTTGCTTAGTGGAATATCAGCAATCATTTTTCCGAAACAGGCAAAAGGAAATTTGATAGAAGTGAATGGAAAAGCGGTCGGGTCTGCTACAGTAGGACAGGAATTTACTCAGCCATACTTCATGAAAGGACGCCCTTCCGCAGTTCATTACAATACATATACAGAGGACAAAGAGGGAAATAAAGTATTATCTGACGGAAATAAATTTACAGGGCCGGTTTCAGGATCTGCAAATTATGGACCAACAAATAAAGAACTTGTTAAAAGAGTTGAAACAGATGTGGAAGAATTTTTGAAACAAAATCAAAATGTGAAAAAAGAAGATATTCCAACAGATCTTCTGAC
>JAHHTM010000283.1 GCA_020024675.1 Muricomes sp. | reverse complement strand
GGAAGAGTTTTAGTTCCACCAGCGCTTAGAAAAATGGCAAATCTAGAGAAAGACGTTGTTCTTGTCGGAGTACAAGATCGAGTAGAAATCTGGGATAAAGCACTTTGGGAAGAAAGAAGTATGGTAAGTGAAGAAGACTTAGATGCGATTGCAGAGCGCATGGAAGCGATCGGTATACGCATTTAATATACTTTTTGGATAATGGAGGAGTATATGGCATTTAAACACACAACAGTTTTATTAAATGAAACCGTAGATGGTCTGAATATAAAACCTGACGGGATCTACGTGGACGCAACACTTGGCGGTGGAGGACATGCTTATAAGGTATGCAGCCAGTTAAGTGAAAAGGGGAGTTTTGTAGGAATAGATCAAGATGCAGCGGCTATTGAAGCTGCTGGCAGAAGATTGCTCGACTTTGGGGAGAAAGTTACAATAATCAGAAGTAATTATTGTGATATAAAGCCGAGACTTCAAGAACTGGGAATTGACAAAGTTGATGGAATTGTTTTAGATTTGGGGGTATCTTCATATCAGTTAGATACCGCGGAACGTGGCTTTTCTTATCGAGCAGATGCCCCTCTGGATATGAGGATGGATCAAAGACAGAAGATGACAGCGAGGGACATTGTCAATGAATACAGTGAAGCAGACCTTTACAGAGTAATCCGAGACTATGGGGAGGATCGGTTTGCGAAGAATATTGCAAAGCATATTGTGATGGAGAGGGAGAAACATCCAATAGAGACTACTGGTCAGTTAAATGAAGTGATCAGCAGGGCAATACCAATGAAGGTTCAAAAGACATCAGGACATCCATCCAAAAGAACATTTCAGGCGATACGTATTGAATTGAATCACGAACTGGATGTATTGAAAGATACACTGGATACTATGATTGAAATGCTAAATCCAGGTGGAAGAATATGTATAATAACATTCCACTCTTTGGAAGATAGAATTGTAAAAAGTGCATTTCGTAAAAATGAAGATCCATGTATTTGTCCAAGCAATTTTCCGGTTTGTGTATGTGGAAGGGTATCAAAAGGAAAAGTAATTACGAAAAAACCTATTCTTCCAAGTGAAGAAGAATTAGAAAACAACAGTCGCTCAAAAAGTGCAAAGTTACGTATATTCGAACGTGCGTGATGAGTGGACGGGAAAAGGGCCCGGGTAAAAGAGTATATAATATAACTGCTTCATCAGGAGGGGAGCCCTGGTGAAGCATAAAAAAGAAAGGACAGGAAAAATGGCCACAAGTAGTAAAGTTGTGAGATATAAAAATACACATAACGAATACAGACAGCCGTATATATATGGGAATACAGTGTGTCAGCCAGAAGTACTGCCAAAGAGAAGAAATGTTGCACAGCAAAGAAAACCTGTTAGGGTAAGTGCAAGAGTAAGAAGAAATCGAAATCGTGCAACAGCAATGAATAAAACATATGTTTCATTTTTGATAACCGCAGCAGTGTGTGTGGTTGTAGCTTTTACGTTCTATTTGAAGTTACAGACAGATGTGATCAAAAAAGCTGAGACTGTTACGGCAATGCAAAGAGAATTAGAAAATATCACAGAGCAGAATAATACAGATTACCATGCAGTGTATGAAAATGTTGATCTTCAGAAGATCAGAGACAAGGCCATTAATGAAATGGGAATGGTATACGCATCTGATGGCAATGTGATAGAATATGAAGGTCCTGCACAAAGTTTAGTAAAACAATATAGTACTATTCCAGAAGATGGAATACTTGCAAAATCTAAACATGTAGTGGACTAAGGTAAAAAATATGAAAAAAAGAAAGAAAAAGAATCAATTTAGTTTTCTAACAAAAAACTTTTCGAAAAAAATGCAGAAAAAGCTGGTAATGTTGTTCATGGCAATCATACTGGCTTTTGTTATTATAATCGCAAGAATTACATATATAAACGTTTTTAAAGGTGAAAAATATACTAGAATAGTTTTAAATCAACAAGTTTATGGAAGTAGAAGTATTCCATATAAAAGAGGAGACATCGTAGATAGAAACGGAACAAAACTTGCTGTCAGTGAAAGGGTTTATAATGTAATACTTGATGTGTTTGAAATGCGAAGTAAGGACGAATATATTGAGCCTACGATTATGGCCTTAAAAGATATATTTGGAATAGAAGAGCAGAAAATACGCGATGCAATTCGAGAAACACCAAATAGTCGTTATACTGTTTTAGATAAAGGAGTTAGCCACGATAAAGCAAGACAGTTAGAAAAACTTCTTTCGGATGAAAAAAAGGGTAAAAATGTTGTTGGAGTATGGCTTGAGGAAGATTACAAAAGAGTTTATCCATATAAAAACCTGGCCAGTGATGCAATAGGGTTTACTTCAGGTGGAAATCAAGGGCAGAAGGGCATCGAAAAATATTATAATGATATTTTGAATGGTACGGATGGAAGAGAATACGGGTATTTTAATTCTGCATCGTTGACAGAACGTACAGTGAAAGATGCCCAAAATGGTTATACAGTCGTATCTACAATAGATATGGCACTTCAAAGTATTGTAGAGCAGAATATCAAACGATTTA
>JAHHTM010000282.1 GCA_020024675.1 Muricomes sp. | reverse complement strand
GATATGAAGGGCATCTATGCTTCTAGTGGTTCTGCATGTACTTCCGGATCACTTGATCCATCACATGTACTTTTAGCGATTGGATTGCCACATGAAATTGCACATGGATCTCTTCGACTTACATTAAGTGAGGAGACAACAAAAGAAGAGATTGATTACGTTGTCTGTTCGTTGAAAGAAATCGTTGATAAATTAAGAAAAATGTCGCCGCTTTATGAGGATTTTGTAAAAAAACAGGTTTAAAATCTGATAAATATATTGTGGTTTGATTAGGAGGAAGTAAAAATGTACTCAGAAAAAGTAATGGATCATTTTCAGAATCCGAGAAACGTAGGAGAAATTGAAAATGCAAGTGGAGTTGGAACTGTTGGAAATGCAAAGTGTGGAGATATCATGAGAATTTATCTTGATATCGACGAAAATCATATTATTAAAGATGTAAAGTTTAAAACATTCGGATGTGGAGCTGCTGTGGCAACAAGTAGTATGGCTACAGAACTTGTTAAAGGAAAAACCATTGAAGAAGCAATGAAGATTACAAACAGAGCGGTAATGGAAGCGTTGGATGGCCTTCCACCTGTAAAAGTGCATTGCTCTTTACTTGCAGAAGAGGCAATTCATGCAGCACTTTGGGACTATGCAGAAAAACATGGAATTGTGATTGAAGGCCTGGAAAAACCAAAAAGTGATATTCATGAAGATGAAGAAGAGAAAGAGGAATATTAATGGGAAAAAAAGTAGTAGTGGGAATGTCTGGCGGCGTTGACTCTTCAGTGGCTGCATACCTACTCAAAGAACAAGGATATGATGTGATTGGTGTTACAATGCAAATCTGGCAGGATGAAGAGGAAATTGCACAGGAAGAAAATGGCGGCTGTTGTGGGTTGAGTGCAGTGGAAGATGCCAGAAGAGTGGCAGCACAACTTGATATTCCATACTATGTGATGAATTTCAAAAAAGAGTTTAAAGAACATGTAATGGACTATTTTACAGATTCTTATATGAATGGGAAAACACCGAATCCATGTATAGCGTGTAACCGATATGTAAAATGGGAATCACTGCTTTCAAGAAGTCTTGCTATCGGAGCAGATTATATTGCTACAGGACATTATGCAAGGATTGAACAGTTAGAAAATGGAAGATATGCGATCAAGCGTTCTGCAACATTGGCGAAAGATCAGACATATGCATTGTATAATCTTACGCAGGATCAGCTTAAAAAGACATTGATGCCTGTAGGAGAGTATAGTAAAGATGAAATCAGAAAAATTGCAGAGAAGATTGAGATTCAGGTTGCGTCTAAACCAGACAGTCAGGATATTTGTTTTGTACCGGATGGAGATTATGCCTCTTTTATTGAAGAGTATGCGGATGTAAAAATCCCACAGGGAAACTTCGTTACTTCTGATGGAAAAATTCTTGGAAGGCATAAAGGAATTACCCATTATACAGTAGGCCAAAGAAAAGGACTGGGACTTGCACTTGGATATCCGGCATTTGTACTTGAAATAAGACCTGAAACAAATGAAGTGGTAATCGGATCAATGGAAGAATCAATGACAACATCACTTCGTGCAAATAATCTTAATTTTATGTCTGTTGAGGATATTACAGAACCAATTCATGTGTTTACAAAGATTCGATACAACCACAAAGGATGCTGGTGCACTGTTGAGAAAACAGGAGAAGATGAAGTGCTTTGCACATTTGATGAACCACAAAGAGCAGTAACACCGGGACAAGCAGTCGTTTTTTATGATGGAGATTATGTATTGGGCGGTGGAACAATCTTATGATTACAAGTGATTTTCATATGCATACATCTTATTCCACAGATAGTGATGCACCACCAGAAGAGATGATAAAGGGCTCAATAAACAAAGGTCTAAAAACGATTTGTATTACAGACCATTACGATCAGGATTATCCTTATCATGAAAAAATGGGAGAAGGAGCCTTTGTTTTTGAACCAGATAAATATTTTAGAGAACTATCTAAGTTAAAAGAAAAGTATGCGGGCAGGATTGATGTGCGAATTGGAGTGGAAATTGGTTTGCAGCCTCATCTTGGAACTTTTTATGAGGAGCTTACAAGCAGTTATCCATTTGATTTTGTGATTGGATCCCTTCATGTTGTAAAAGGAATGGATCCATATTTTCAGGAAATATTTAAAGAATATGGTGATACAAAAGGATATCGTATGGCGTTTGAGGAAATGTTAGAAGACATAAAGAATATTGATAGTTTTGATGTTCTTGGACATATTGACTATGTGACTCGTTACGGACTTCATAAGACAGAGGAATATTCCTATAGAAAATATTCCGACATACTAGATGAAATATTAAAGACCATTATTGAAAAAGAAAAAGGTATAGAAATGAATATGTCAGGTTTTAAGTATGGTCTAGGGGTATGTCATCCTCATACAGATGTACTGAAACGCTATAAAGAACTTGGTGGGGAAATCATTACTGTTGGTGCTGACGGACATAAGCCAGAACAGGTTGCGTATGATTATGAAAAGGCCGCAGATATTTTAAAAATTTGTGGTTTTAAATATTATAC
>JAHHTM010000281.1 GCA_020024675.1 Muricomes sp. | reverse complement strand
GGTAAGCTGACTGACATGGAAAAGGAGTGATTACTATGAAAAAAGTTTTATCTATTGTTTTGGTTCTAGTCATGGCTCTAACCTTCGTTGGCTGTAAAACCGTAGAGAAGGATAAGCAAGATCAATATTTTGATGCCGAAGTATTGGAAATTCATGAAGGGAACATTTTAGTGAAACCTATCGGCGGGAAAGATATTCCTTCTGCATCCGAAATCATTGTAAGCACCTCGATTCATGGAAGCAATAAACTTCCTGAAATGGAAGTCGGTATGCAAATCAGAATTATGTTTGGTGGGCAAGTTACAGAAACAGAACCCGCAAAAATTGACATTGTTTTTGCAATATATACTCTAGACGAGATAAACACCAACTGACACCGACAAGTGAAGAAAAAAGTAGCACCCAGGAGTAAAATCCTGGGTGCTTTTTTTACCATTTGTAAAATTGCCCTATATCACTCATAAAGTAGGAAAGCTGTTACAAGAAAAAAGCATGATTACTCAAAAATATCTTCTACGTTTATATTAAAATAGTGGGCAAGTCTTATGCCATTTCGGTAGTTCTTTGTTAAAAAGTTAATTTATTCCATCGAGATCAGCTAGGAAACATTAGCAACTAGCTTACAAAGAGAAAAACAAAAGTGGATTACTGATCCACTAGAGTACTATGATGAGTTTGCAACAATGGATTTTTTTATATAAGTCTACGCTCCAAATTTGTAGTTGATTTAGTATAAAAATATAAGGTATTAGTTTCGGTTTTGATTTACCCATTTTGCTTCCTTTTTTTGAGATTCTAGGGAGGCCAAATAACCGATCATGTTTTTTTGGATTTGCTCCAATCGGATGGTCCCCACAATTCTTTCATCGGGACGATCTAGCCATGGTTGTTGTATGTCTTTGGGATAGATGGAATCAATAGTATTTCTCCCAATTTTCAGTTTTTGATTTTCAATAAGAATCTCGTTGGTTTCAGGAAAAATCATGTTGGGCCAGTCGTTCCAAGATAAAACGCCTGTGCACAGCACTTTTTTCTTGCGAAGCAACGTATAGAGCATTCCATGTGGAGCAGGCTCCAAACGAAGGGTCATAGGAGCTGGTGGTTTTTGAAACAGAAAGTCAAAGAGAATATTAAGTGGGCAGACTACGAGAAAGGTTAAAAATGTGGAAATGGCGTATGAAAATTTGGATGCAAAGATTGTAATAAAGTGTGGATGAAACGATCCATTAAGAACATACTTGATGCACAAGATAATGGTGCTGATTACTACAAGAAGATCAATGCCAATTACAATAACTGCAAAGGGAAATAAAAGCTTGGATTTTCGAATCCCCCATTTGGCATATCGTTTCGCTTCTTCCTTGGTATATAGCACAGGAAGATTATAGAATTCTTTCATGTTTTTCTCCTCCATTAATTTAAAGAGTTAATAATTAATTAGAGTATAGCATGACGGGGGTAAAAAGCAAGAATGAATTAAGAGAGAAGTTTTCAAAGATAATTGATGAAGTACATAAATTACTTTTGTTGCTTAAGCGTTTTTACTATGATAAAATTTGTATAATATAAAAATCAGAATTTAAAGAGATAAAGGAGAAACGATAAAATTTATGTTTTTTAAATATCAAAAAGAAAAGTGTACGTTTGAAACGACAGGTGTAGTGATTAAAAAAAGATGGAATGGTGATGTGTGGTTTTTGACAGCAGAATATATTGTAGATGGAATAACTTATAAAAAGACGGAGCAGATGCGATATCAAAAAGAAAATATACATAAGATTGGAAAGATTCCTATAGGAATGAGGTCAAGTGCTCCGTTAGGGGCATTAAAAGAGGGGGATTCTGTGAGAATAAAATATAATCCTCAAAAACCGAAACAAGCATATATGCCAGATAATGAAGGACTATTATTACTATAATACATATTTTCAGGAATGATGAAATTTGAAGTTGTATGGAGGGTTATGCGGAAAATACAAATACATGTAGTGCTGTGTTGCTATGAAAAAAGGTTGGAAAATCTTTAATATAGAAGTAGGAGGTTTAATGATTTTTTTCTTGTTCTTCTATTTGATTTGCAGTATGTTGCAAGAGTTGTCATTTTCAAGTTTTTATGCAAGAACTATGAATAATCCGCTGTTCCTTCCTTTGTAATTGCCCTTATGAGGCTTTGAGGGAAGCATAAACAGGAATAAGATAGGAATTTTCTGTATGAATCCTAAAGGAGTTGTTTCTTATGAAGTGAATTCTGGATGGTATTATTTATGCATTAGATAAATTGGCATCACACATTCACTGTCTCACGCTTCTGTCAGTGGAGTGTACGTGGCAAGTAAAATCATAAATGATAGTTCGGAAAAATAAGATATAAAACAAAGAATACAAAAAAGGATGAGAAATTCCGAGTTGAATTAGAACTGGAATTAAGACTGTAATTAATTTTGTGTAAACTACAAATGAGCTATATATCCTCTTAGATTGATGTTAAAATAAATATCAATTCAGGAGGATTTTTTATGGCACGAAGAAGAAAAATGGAGTCAGAACGTAAAGTGTTCATCATCAGTTTATTGGAACACTAT
>JAHHTM010000280.1 GCA_020024675.1 Muricomes sp. | reverse complement strand
AATATGGCGGAATAGCTCAGTTGGCTAGAGCACACGGTTCATACCCGTGGTGTCGTTGGTTCAAATCCAATTTCCGCTACTGAAATCCACAGAGTCATCTGTGGATTTTTTTATTTGAAAAAGAAATGAGAATACCTTTTAATATGATCTCATATATGTTAAAATGAGGCGGTAGGAAATGAATATACGGAGGATGAATTTAAATGAATATAAAAGCGAAACATGCACTTAGAATCGTAATCGGAGGCTACCTTGCTTATTTAGGAATTTCATTGTTTAAACAGGCAGTTTTTGATGGCGTTGGTAATATTATGCTTGGAGCTTGTCTGGGACCTGTTTTTACTGTAATTGGTCTGGGTTATGCAATAAATGCATTGCGTAAAGTTCTTAAAATACGTAAGGATGAGATTTATGGTACTGCAGATGAGACAGAGGTTGAAGTAGAATCAGAAGTGATCGAAGACAAAGAAGAACTGTAAAATCAAACAAAATTATGATAAAAGGAGAAAGATCATGCGTGTAGGAATGGGATATGATGTACACAAACTCGTAGAAGACAGAGAATTGATACTTGGTGGAGAAAAGATTCCGTATGAGAAAGGTCTTTTAGGACATTCAGATGCGGATGTTCTTCTCCATGCAATTATGGATGCTCTGCTGGGAGCAGCAGCTTTAGGAGATATCGGAAAGCATTTTCCAGATACAGATCCTGCGTACAAAGGAATTTCAAGTATAAAGCTCTTGGAACACGTGGCAGCACTTTTAGATGAAAATGGATATATAGTGGAAAATATTGATGCAACGATCATTGCGCAGAAACCTAAAATGCGTCCGTATATTGACAAGATGCGAGAAAATATTGCAGAAGCTATAAAGGTTTCAGTGGATCAGGTTAATATAAAGGCTACCACTGAAGAAGGACTTGGATTTACAGGAAATGGACAGGGAATTTCGTCACACGCTATCTGTGCGATTGAAAAATTCACGAATTATGTGAGTTATGACGTTACAAATGCAGGGTCAGCGATGTGTAGCGGATGTAAAGGCCATATGTAGAAGAAATTAGTTGACAAATCACAGGATTTTTCATACTATATATTTATATTTGAAAAGCGAAGACCGGAAAGAGTAGTAGATAAAGAACTTACAGAGAGAGACTATCACCGGCTGAAAGTAGTCTTAAGGAAATTATTTATGAAGTGCGTCCGTGAGCTGATTCCGTGAAAGTGTATTTACGAAATAGCGGAATTCGTGTTGCATACGTTACAGGCAGGAAAGTGAAAGATATAATCTTTTATTAGAGTGGAACCGCGGATAGAACTTCGTCTCTTATGTAGAGACGGGGTTTTTTTATATTGATCCGTTTGACTTTGTTCTTACAGGAGGTTTTTATGGGAATATTTTCCTACATTAAAAGCGAAATTCAGGTGGTCAAAGAGCGTGACCCTGCAATTAAATCAAATATGGAAGTGCTTCTCTACCCTAGTTTTAAAGTCATACTACACTATAGAGTTGCACATAAATTATATTTGAAAAAGCATTATTTTCTGGCAAGATGGATTTCTCAGCGAGCTGTCCGGAAAACGGGAATCGAGATTCATCCAGGAGCAACGATTGGAAAGGGACTTTTCATCGATCATGGAAGTGGTGTAATTATAGGTGAAACGGCGGTACTTGGAGATAATGTCACTTTGTACCAGGGGGTGACACTTGGTGGTACTGGAAAAGAACAGGGGAAAAGACATCCTACTCTTGAAGATAATGTGATGGTAAGTGCAGGAGCAAAAATACTAGGATCATTCACAATTGGAAGAAATTCAAAAATTGGTGCCGGGTCGGTTGTTCTGGAGGCAGTGCCACCAAACTGTACGGTTGTAGGTGTTCCTGGACGAATTGTGAAGAGAGAGAATGAAAAAGTTCCAAGAAGTGATATGGATCAGGTACATCTTCCAAATCCAACATTGAATGATATCAGAGAACTTCAGATTGCAAATTTCCAGTTGTTTGAAGAACTAAAAGATATGGAGAAGCATATGTTCTGTATGGCAGAGATGGACGATGGTTCTTATGAAATGAAAAAGAAATGCAAAGAATGCAGAGATAAGATACAAAAACAAAAAAGAGGAGAAGAAAACAATGAAACTGTATAATACTTTATCGAAACGAAAAGAAGAATTTGTTCCGTTGGAAGAAGGAAAGGTAAAAATGTATGTCTGTGGACCCACAGTATATAATTATATCCACATTGGTAATGCAAGACCAATGATCGTATTTGATACGGTAAGACGATATTTTGAATACAAGGGCTATGATGTAAATTTTGTATCAAATTTTACAGATGTAGATGATAAGATTATTAAAAAATCAATAGAAGAAGGCGTTTCCGCACAGGAAGTTTCTAAAAGATATATTGCAGAATGCCTCAAAGATATGGAAGCTATGAATATCAAACCAGCTACAAAAAATCCACTTGCAACAGAGGAAATCTGTGGAATGGTTGAAATGATTCAGACGCTTATCGATAAAGGATATGCATACGAAAAAAATGGCACAGTATATTTTAGTACACGAAAATTTAAAGATTACGGAA
>JAHHTM010000028.1 GCA_020024675.1 Muricomes sp. | reverse complement strand
GGCTAATGAAATGGATCTTCTTATTAATGAATTGACATTATATTCAAAAATTGATACAAATAGGATACCATATGATTTTACAACGATTTCCGCAATGGATTATTTTGGAGACTGCGCGGATGATCTGGCTATGGAATTAGAGGCAAAAGGTGTTGAATTTACGTATCATAATTATCTGGAAGAAGATTCAAAGGTGATTGTTGATCCAGAGCAGCTTCGACGAGTGATCAGCAATATTGTTAATAATTCCGTGAAATATATGGATAAGCCGGAAGCAAAGATCCAGATGAATTTAAAGGATGTAGGAGATTTTATTCAGGTAGAATTAGGCGACAATGGAAAAGGAATTGCGCCAAAAGATCTCCCATATATATTTGACAGATTTTATCGGACAGATGCCTCAAGAAATTCCTCAAAAGGAGGAAGTGGTATAGGACTTTCTATTGTAAAGAAAATAGTAGAAGAGCATGGAGGTAAAATCTGGGCTACCAGTGAAAATGGAGTAGGAACGACCATGTATTTTGTAATAAGAAAATATAAGGAGGTACCGGTGAATGAATAAGAAAATTTTGATCGTTGAGGATGAAGAGAGTATTGCTGATCTTGAGAAAGATTATCTGGAACTGAGCAATTTTGAGGTGGCTGTAGTCAATGATGGAAAAACAGGACTTGAAAAAGCGATAAAAGAGGATTATGATTTGATTATTCTTGATTTAATGCTTCCAGGTGTAGATGGATTTGAGATTTGCCGGCAGGTACGTAGTCAGAAGAATACGCCGATCATTATGGTATCAGCGAAAAAGGATGATATCGATAAGATCAGAGGATTAGGACTTGGTGCGGATGATTATATGACAAAGCCATTTAGTCCAAGCGAGTTAGTCGCACGAGTAAAAGCGCATCTTGCCAGATATGAGCGGCTGATAGGAAGTACCGTAGAGGAAAATGAAATAATAGAGATCCGCGGTCTTAAGATAGATAAGACAGCGCGCAGAGTCTGGGTAAATGAAACAGAACGTTCTTTTACGACGAAGGAATTTGATCTTCTTACATTTCTTGCAGGACATCCAAATCATGTTTATACGAAAGAAGAATTATTCAGAGAAATATGGGACATGGAATCAGTCGGAGACATTGCAACGGTCACTGTCCATATCAAAAAAATACGGGAGAAAATAGAATACGATACCTCTCACCCACAGTATATCGAGACAATATGGGGTGTAGGATACCGCTTTAAGGTATAAGAAAATGGGAATGAAAAATCAGAAAAAAACATATTTAGATCCAATGCAGAAAATTGCACTTGGATTTTTAGGAGTTATTCTTTTAGGGGGATTTCTTTTATGGCTTCCAATAAGCAATCAGATTCCAATCAAATTTATTGATGCATTGTTTACGTCGGTTTCAGCAGTATGTGTGACCGGTCTTGTTACGATAACACCAGCCGTGCAGTTTACAGTGTTTGGTAAAGGAATCCTGCTTGTCCTTATTCAGATAGGAGGACTGGGAGTTATAGCCTGTACAGTGGCATTTTTTCTTATCATAAAGAAAAAGATAACAATGAGAGAGCGTATGATCATTCAACAGGGATATAATCTAGATACGCTTTCAGGTATGGTACAGTTTATTATACGAATTTTGAAAGGAACGTTTCTGGTAGAAGGAATCGGAGCATTTTTATATTGTTTTAAATTTGTTCCGCAGTTTGGAATCAGCAGAGGAATCTGTTACTCCATATTTCACTCTGTATCCGCGTTTTGTAATGCCGGGATTGATATCATTGGAACATCAAGTTTCATCCAGTATATAAGATCCCCGCTGATTAGTTTTACAACAATGTTTCTCATTGTTATGGGAGGTCTTGGTTTTACAGTATGGTATGATATTATGAAAAATTCAAAAAAAGTATTCCGAGAACACCTGCCATTGACACGACTGTTTACCAGATTGAAATTGCAGTCAAAGATTGTTCTTTGTATGACATTTCTTCTGATTTTGATAGGAACTTTAGGAGTCTTTCTTTTAGAATACAGCAACCCAATGACTGTTGGTAAATTAAACGTAGGTCAGAAACTTATGGCAAGTGGTTTTCAGTCTGTTACGACAAGAACAGCCGGATTTGCCACCATGTCACAGAATGGACTGACACAAGGTTCAAAACTTTTATGTTGTGCACTTATGTTTATTGGAGGATCACCGGGAGGAACTGCCGGTGGTGTTAAGACAACAACAGCAGCTATGGTAGTCTTAACCTGCGTAAGTGTTTTAAAAGGAAGAAGAGAAACAGAATGTTTTAAAAGAAAACTGGATGCTTCTATTGTGCGTTCAGGTGTTGCAATTATCACAATCACACTTGTGTTTTGGTTATCTGGTGTGACATTACTTACTATTTTAGAACCAGATAAGGATTTCCTGAAATTGATGTATGAAGCTACATCAGCTCTTGCAACAGTAGGTCTTAGTGCTGATCTTACTGCGAATCTTGGAAGAGCTAGTCATGTAGTGCTGATGTTGCTTATGTATGTAGGGCGTATCGGACCTGTAACAATGGCACTCGTTTTTGCGGGAAAAGTAAAATGTGGCGAGCAGCTTCGGGATCTCCCGGAAGAAAAAATTATGTTAGGATAACTTGAGAGGGAAAACAGATGAAAAAACAATTTGCAGTAATAGGTCTTGGTAGCTTTGGACGAAGCGTAGCATTATCTTTAGAGTCATTAGGCGGTGACGTAATCGTAGTTGATAAATCATATGAAAAAATCCAGGAAATTTCGGATTCTGTATTTTTTGCCATGAGAGCGGACGTATCTGATCCGGAGGCACTTCAGTCATTAGGCGGAAGGAACTTAGATGCAATCGTAATCGCTGTTTCAGAAAATCTGGAAGCAAGTATTATGGCGACAATTGCAGCAAAAGAAATAGGGATTCCATATGTTCTTGTAAAAGCAAAAGATGATCTTCAAGGTAAAATACTGAAAAAAATTGGAGCAGATGCTATCATCTATCCGGAAAGAGATATGGGTACAAGAATTGCCAAGAGTCTTGTGTCTACAGATTTTACAGACTGGATCGCTTTGTCATCAGAGTACAGCCTTGCAGAAACTGTAATTCCAGAGCCATGGATTGGCAAGAGTCTTATGGAATTAAAGCTCCGTGAGCGTTATGGACTTAACGTTGTTGGAATTATGCAGGGAGAGGAAGTGGATGTAACATTTGATCCGGCAAAACCTCTTCCGGCAGACTGTATCATTATCGTAATTGGAGCAGATTCCGTATTAGCAAAATTCCATTCAAAAATGTAGGGAGAACAAAATGATCACAAGCACCAGTAATCAGAGAGTAAAAGAGTTACTTCAGCTTCAGAAAAAAGCAAAGATAAGAAATCAGGAAGGCGTATTTTTAGCTGAAGGAAGCCGTATGGTTTTGGAAGCACCAAAGGACAGGATACGTAAACTGTATATATCTGAGTCTTATGATAAAAAACACGGAAAAGAGTTAAAAGAACAAGGATTTCAATATGAGGTCTTGTCAGATACCGTTTTTGCATATGTATCTGACACAAAGACACCACAGGGAATTCTTGCGGTTATTCGTCAGTTAGATTATAAATTTGAAGATATGTTGACAAAAGAAAATCCACATATCCTCGTGCTTGATAATCTTCAGGATCCGGGAAACTTAGGCACAATTTTCAGAACAGCAGAGGCAGCAGGTGTGACGGGGATTCTGATGAGCAAAGACTGTGTGGACATCTATAATCCAAAGACGATTCGCTCAACAATGGGTGCTGCTTATCGTATGCCATTTTTGTATATGGAAGATATCTTAGAAGGAATTCGACTTTTAAAAGAAGAACAGATACATGTTTATGCAGCACACCTAGAAGGAAAATATTCCTATGACATAGAGGACTATCGAAAGGGAACAGCATTCCTTATTGGAAATGAAGGAAATGGTTTAAGACAGGAAATAGCGGATATGGCCGATACATGGGTACGTATTCCGATGCAAGGACAGGCAGAGTCCTTAAATGCTGCTGTAGCAGCCGCAGTTCTTATGTTTGAGGTAAGCAGGCAAAGAAGGGAATAATCTTTTGGAGGAATCAATGAAAGCTGAAATCTTAAAAGTATTAAGAGAACGAGGAGATTATGTTTCCGGTCAACAGTTGTGTGAATACTTTAATGTGTCCAGAACTGCTGTATGGAAGGCAATCAATCAGTTAAAAGAAGAAGGATACGAAGTCGAAGCAGTCCGTAACAAAGGGTATCGGATTGCTTCTAGTCCGGATGTGATCACAAAAGAAGAACTGGTAAGTCAGCTTAATACAATGTGGGCAGGACAAACACTTTTCTGCTATGAAGAAATTGATTCTACAAATACAAAGGCAAGGCAGCTTGGAGATGAAGGATTGGTAAATGGTACTTTAGTAGTAGCAGACTGTCAGCGTACAGGAAGAGGCCGGCGTGGAAGAATATGGGAGTCTCCAAGAGGAAAAAATATTTATATGTCTTTACTTTTAAGACCCGAATTTCCACCAGACAAAGCGTCCATGTTGACACTTGTAATGGCGCTTAGTGTCTATGAAGGTTTGAAAGAAAATCTGTCACTTGACTTCAAGATTAAGTGGCCAAATGATATTGTATGTGGAAATAAGAAGGTCGTAGGCATTCTTACGGAAATGAGCACACAGATTGATTATATTAATCATGTGGTGATTGGTACGGGAATCAATGTCAATATAGATGAATTCCCAGACGAGTTAAAAGAGATGGCAACCTCCATCAAAATCGAGACAGGACGTTTATGGAAAAGAAGTATGCTGATCGCTTCTATTTTGAGAGCATTTGAAAAGAATTATGAAATATTTACACAGACCAATGATCTCAGCAAATTGCAGGAAAAATATAACAGCATTCTTATAAATAAAGACAAAGAGGTAAGGATACTGGGAGATAAAGAAGCTTATGTGGCATATGCTCTTGGTATTAACGAAAAAGGAGAACTCCTGGTAAGAAAATCAGACGGATCGGTGGATGCTGTCTATGCAGGAGAGGTTTCTGTCCGGGGACTGTATGGATACACGTCGTAAAGTCAGGATAATTATAAAAGAAAAAGAGGTTAATATAAATGGAAAATGAAATTGTGCTTTGTGCGGCAAGTTCTTATGAGCGTAAATTTTATCTGAATCCGGATTTTTCATCTTTACCGGAAGAGATACGACAGGAATTACAGATTATGTGTGTGCTTTATACAGAAGACGTTGGTGGCACACTTATGGTTGTGTATGACGAGAAAGGAAATCTGCAATTAAAAGTAGATCATGAAGATGATGATTTTTCCTTTGATGAGATTGGCAGTGTTTTGAAGATCAAAGAGCTGCAGCGTACAAAAGAAGAATTATTCGAATCATTAGAATTATATTATAAAGTTTTTTATCTGGGGGAGGAAATCAATGCTTCTGACGATTGATGTGAGAAATACAAATATTACACTTGGAATATTTGATAAAGAAAATCTTGCAGCAACCTTTCGTATTACGACAAAAAAACAACGTACATCCGATGAATATGGACTTACGATCTGTAATCTTCTGGAGCATAGAAATGTGGAACCGGGAAAGATTTCAGCTGTGATTATATCTTCTGTAGTACCGGATGTGATGCATTCTCTGATGAATGGAATCATAAAGTATTTTCATATTCAGCCAATCGTTGTGTCTGCCGGGGTGCGTACAGGAATTCGAATTGCCACAGAAAATCCTAAAGAAGTCGGAGCGGACAGAATCGTAGATGCAGTTGCAGCATATCATCTGGCGAAAGGACCGGTGATCGTTGTTGATTTTGGAGCGGCAACGACGTTTGATCTGGTAGGACCGAAAGGGACTTTTGAAGCAGCGATCACAGCACCGGGAATTGAGACGGCAGCCCGTTCTTTATGGGCGGGAGCAGCCATGCTTCCGGTGATAGAGATTAAAAAGCCAAAGACAGTGCTTGCAAAAGATACGGTGACAAGCATGCAGGCAGGTCTGCTTTTTGGTGCAATAGGACAGACAGAACATATTGTGAAAAAATTAAAAGAAGAATCCGGATATAAGGATGCAACAGTTATTGCAACAGGGGGACTTGGAAATATCATTGTTGAAGAGACAGAGTGTATAGACAGATATTGTCCAAATCTGACTTTAGAAGGATTACGTCTGATTTATAATAAAAACAAAAAATAGTGGGACAATACGTATGAAACGATTAAAAATAGGAAATGTTGAACTGGATAATTCATATATTTTAGGACCTATGGCAGGGGTAACAGACCTGCCATTTCGTCTGCTTTGTAAGGAGCAGGGGGCGGGACTTGTTTGTATGGAGATGGTCAGTGCAAAAGGAATTTACTATAACAATAAAAATACAGAATCACTTTTAGAGATTCACCCAGAAGAAATGCCGTCATCCTTGCAGCTTTTTGGTTCTGATCCGAAGATTATGAGTGAAATGGCAAAGCGGATTGAGGAAAGACCATTTGCAATTCTTGACATCAATATGGGATGTCCGGTTCCAAAAGTTGTAAGAAACGGAGAAGGATCAGCCCTGATGAAAAATCCGAAACTGGTTTATGAGATTGTGTCAGAAGTAGTAAAGGCAATTGAAAAACCAGTTACAGTAAAGATAAGAAAAGGATTTGATGATACTTGTATCAATGCAGTAGAGATTGCAAGAATTATAGAAGAAGCAGGAGCTTCTGCAGTTGCAGTGCATGGAAGAACAAGAGAGCAGTATTATTCAGGAAAAGCAGACTGGGATATCATCCGTCAGGTTAAAGAAGCAGTGTCCATACCAGTTATTGGAAATGGCGATGTTACCTCAGGTGAAAAAGCAATCGCAATGCAAGAGCAGACCGGTTGTGATGGCATAATGATCGCAAGAGGAGCACAGGGAAATCCATGGATATTTTCAGAACTTATCGAATATGAAAAAACAGGAAAACTTTCAGAACGCCCGACACTTGATGAGATCAAAGAAACCATGCTAAGGCATGCACGACTTCAGATAGAATATAAAGGAAATTATCTGGGAATAAGAGAGATGCGAAAACACGTATCATGGTACACAAAAGGGCTTCATGGATCTGCAAAATTACGTGAGTCTATCAATCAGGTGGAGACCTATGAAGAACTGGAAAATATCTTGACATCCCTATAGGTATTGGGTATAATATTAAAATTGTTAAGCATAGATTAAATTAGTGGGAGTCTGCGCAGAGCAGACTTTTGCTGGAAAATAGAAAAAGTTTAATCAGAAAGAAAGGAATAGTAGTAATGGCTGAAGCAAAGAAAAGATTACTTACTTATGCAGGCTTAAAAGCATTAGAGGATGAGCTCGAAAACCTTAAAGTAGTAAAACGTAAAGAAGTAGCAGGTAAGATCAAAGAAGCAAGAGAGCAGGGAGACTTGTCAGAGAATGCAGAATATGATGCAGCGAAAGATGAGCAGAGAGATATTGAAGCTCGTATCGAAGAACTTGAAGGCATTCTCAAAAATGCAGAAGTAGTTGTAGAAGATGAAGTTGATTTTGATAAGATTAATGTAGGTTGTACAGTAAAAGTATTTGATGTTACTTTTGATGAAGAGATGGAATTCAAGATCGTAGGATCTACAGAAGCAAACAGCCTTGCAGGAAAGATATCCAATGAGTCCCCAGTAGGACAGGCACTTATGGGCAAGAAGAAAGGTGACGTTGTAGACGTAGAGACACAGGCAGGAGTTATTCAGTATAAAGTACTTGAAATCTGTCGTTCAATGTAATATAAGATCACTACAGACACCTTATTTATGAGGTGTCTGAATTCGCATATAAAGGAAGGAGAACAACCGTGCCACAGAATAATAATAAAAACACACAGGAACCAGATCTTAACCAGTTAAGAAAGGTACGTCGCGAAAAACTCGCAGACCTTCAGAACAGTGGAAATGATCCATTTAAGATTACAAAATACAATCAGACACACCACAGTCAGGAAATCAAGGAAAATTTTGAAGAACTGGAAGGAAAATCTGTATCAATTGCCGGACGTATCATGTCTAAACGTGTAATGGGAAAAGCATCTTTCTGTAACGTGCAGGATTTAAAAGGAAATATTCAGTCTTATGTCGCAAGAGACAGCATCGGAGAAGAATCATATAAAGGATTCAAGAAGCTTGATGTAGGTGATTTGGTTGGTATTGTTGGTGAAGTATTCAAAACAAAAACAGGTGAGATTTCTATCCATGCATCAGCAGTGACATTACTCTCCAAGAGTCTTCAGATTCTTCCAGAAAAATTCCATGGTCTGACAAATACGGATATTCGTTATCGTCAAAGATATGTTGACCTTATCATGAATCCAGATGTAAAAGACACATTTATTAAACGTTCTAAGATTTTAAGTGCGATTAGAAGATACCTTGATGGTCAGGGATTCATGGAAGTTGAGACTCCAATCCTTGTAAGCAATGCAGGTGGAGCAGCAGCAAGACCATTTGAAACACACTTTAATGCACTTAATGAAGATCTTAAACTTCGTATTTCTCTTGAGTTATACTTAAAGAGACTGATTGTAGGTGGACTTGAAAAAGTTTATGAGATTGGACGAGTATTCCGTAACGAAGGTCTTGACACAAGACATAATCCAGAGTTTACATTAATGGAACTCTATCAGGCATACACAGATTATTATGGCATGATGGATTTAACAGAAAATCTTTTCCGTTATGTTGCAAAAGAAGTTTTAGGAACAACAAAGATCGTTTACAACGGTGTTGAGATGGATCTTGGAAAACCATTTGAGAGAATCACAATGGTGGATGCTGTTAAAAAATATGCCGGTGTTGACTGGAACGAAGTTCATACTTTGATGGAAGCAAGAGAACTTGCAAAAGAACATCATATTGAAATTGAAGAACGTCATAAGAAAGGTGATATTCTTGCTTTATTCTTTGAAGAATATGCAGAGGAACATTTAATCCAACCTACATTTGTAATGGATCATCCAATTGAGATTTCACCTCTTACAAAGAAAAAACCAGAAAATCCAGAGTATACAGAACGTTTTGAGTTCTTCATGAATGGATGGGAAATGGCAAACTCTTATTCAGAGCTTAATGATCCAATTGATCAAAGAGAACGTTTCAAAGCGCAGGAAGAATTACTTGCACAGGGAGACGATGAAGCCAATACAACAGATGAAGATTTCTTAAATGCACTTGAAATCGGTATGCCTCCAACAGGTGGTATTGGATTTGGTATCGACAGAATGTGTATGTTACTTACAGATTCTGCAGCAATCCGTGACGTATTACTGTTCCCAACAATGAAGTCACTGGACAAAACAGAGGCTCCTAAAAAAGAAGAAAAAACAGAAAACGCAGCTCCAGCTAAAGTAGTAGCTACAGAAGAAACAATTGATTTCTCTAACGTAGTTATCGAGCCACAGTTTGAAGAAATGGTTGATTTTGAAACATTCAGCAAATCAGATTTTCGAGCTGTTAAGATTAAAGAATGTGAAGCAGTTCCAAAATCTAAGAAACTTCTTAAGTTCGTTCTTGACGACGGAACAGGCACAGACCGTATCATCTTAAGCGGTATTCATGAGTTCTATGAGCCAGAAGAACTTGTTGGAAAGACAGCAATCGCTATCGTAAATCTTCCACCAAGAAAGATGATGGGAATTGATTCATGTGGTATGTTGATTTCAGCAGTACATGAAGAAAATGGAAGTGAAGGATTAAACCTTCTTATGGTAGATCCTCATATTCCAGCAGGAGCAAAATTGTATTAATGGTGAAGTCGTTGGATAGATAAACCCATGAAAAACAGTAATTTCAGGGACGGAGAACGAAATTTACGATTGATTAAAGAGAATACACAAAAATAGAAGGGGCTGTAAAAAAACTCCCCTAAAGAAAAATCGCCCAAACCGTGTGAGGTTTGAGCGATTTTTTTGTATAATGAATTTATGCTAACAAATCAAAATGCCTATGATAATTGTACCTTACATCAGTTGAAATTATCA
>JAHHTM010000279.1 GCA_020024675.1 Muricomes sp. | reverse complement strand
AGGTGGAATTGTGTTCTGGAATAAGAAAAAGAAACCGGAAAAAGAACTGGCTGAGCCGGTTATCAACACGGAAGAAATTTTGGCAGAGATTGAAAAGCTAAAAAGTAATCTTAAAAATGCTCGTGGTCAGGAAAGAATTGATACACTAAATGAGTTGGGTAGCTTGTGTTTTAAGTTAAATGAAATTGATGAAGCAGTTTTTTATTATGAGACAAGTTTGAATGAAAATAATTCTCTTGGCAAGGCATATACTGATCTGATGAAATTATATAATATCAAACGCAGACAGGCAACGGAAACTAAGGACGAAGAAGCTATAAGAAAATATATGAATAAGATAGATGATCTTATGAAATTATCAAAAGACGTGATTCGTGGAAGAGTATAGGAGAGAGAAAGAATATGTACAAGAATATTAAAGAATTATTTGTAGAAAATGAAGGAAAAGGTGCAATAGGAGCTTTTAATTTACATTGTCTGGAGATGCTTCCAGCAATGGTAAAGGCCGCTGAGGAAATGAACTCGCCAATGATCATCCAGACATCAGCAGGAACGGCAGAATATATTGGCTTAGAACTTCTGATTAAATCAGTAAAAGTACTGGCAGAAAAATCTACTGTAAATATTGCACTTCATATGGATCATTGTAAAGATATTGAATTACTTAAAAAATGTATTGATTTAGGATACTCATCTGTAATGTATGATGGATCAGCATTACCAATAGAAGAAAATATTAAAAATACAAAAGAAGTTGTAGAATATGCTCACCAGAGAGGTGTATCTGTTGAAGGAGAAGTAGGAACAATTGGTGGAGCTGAAGAAGGAGTTGTTGTAGAAAAAGATGCAGCTATGTATACAAAACCGGAAGATGCACTTTATTTTGCAAAAGAAACAGGAGTAGATGCACTGGCAGTATCTATTGGTACAACTCATGGTCAGTATAAATCAAAAGCAAAAATTAATTATGAACTTCTGACAGAATTGAAATCAAAACTTGGAACAGTTGGATTAGTACTTCATGGAGGAACAGGAGTATCTGATGCAGATGTAAGACGTTGTGCAGAGGAAGGAATGAAGAAAATTAATGTAGGTACTGAGTTAAATAAAACATATATCGAAATTGTAAATCAAACATTCCCTAAAGCAACACCACTTACTTCATTACGTAAGCTTTTAGGACCTGCAAATGATGGGATTAAGAAAGTTATTATAGATAAAATTAGATTATTCAAAATAAATTAAAATTTATAGGAAAATATTTTGGCCATGAGGCTAGAGGTAAAGCTGTGAAAAATACGTTATTATTATTGGCGGGGTATCCGGCAACAGGTAAAACTCATATGTGCAGAAGAATATTGGCACGTTTTCCAAAATTTGAAGTATTATCTCAGGATTTAATAAAAGAAAAAATTTGGGATGAATATGGATTTCATAATCTTGATGAAAAGAAAAAAACGGAACAGATTGCATGGGAACAATATTATTCATTATTGGAATGTAAATTGAAAAATAAATGCAATATTATTTCGGATTATCCCTTCAGTGATAAACAGAAAGACAGGTTGAAAAAAATTGCCGAGGATACTGGAACTCAGGTAGTGACGATTCGTCTGGTGGGGGATTTGGAAATCCTCTATCAGAGATCGTTAAAAAGGGATCTTGACCAATCTCGTCATTTAGGGCATCTTGTTTCATCTTATCATAAAGGGGATACGATGAAAGAAAGGAAAAAGGCAGATGAACTTGTAGTACGAGATATCTTTATGGATAGATGTTTGAACAGAGGTTATAATCTCTTTGAATTAGGATATCTTATAGAAGTAGATGTCACGGATTTTAACAAAATTGATTATGAGAAGATTATGGATAATCTTGCTGAATACATGGAGGAGACGTGATGGACAAGGAAAATATTTTATCATGTGTGGATCATACGATGTTGGTGCAGACGGCTACATGGAATGATATAAAAAAACTTTGTGATGATGCCTTATTTTATGGAACAGCAACGGTATGTATTCCGCCGTCATATGTAAAACAGGTAAAAGAATACCTGAAAGATAAAATGAAAGTATGTACGGTGATTGGTTTTCCAAATGGTTATAATACGACAGAAGTTAAGGTTTTTGAGACAAAAAATGCATTGGAAAATGGTGCAGATGAAATCGATATGGTAATAAACTTAGGACTGGTTAAAGAACAAAAATACGATGAAGTTCTCAGAGAAATTCAGGAGATAAAAAAAGTCTGCAAAGGCAGAACATTAAAAGTGATTATTGAGACATGCCTTCTGACAGAAGAAGAAAAAATTAAAATGTGTAGAATTGTTACAAAGTCAGGAGCAAATTTTATTAAAACATCTACTGGTTTTTCTAAGTCAGGGGCAACTTTTGAAGATATTGAATTATTTGCTAGAAATGTAGGAAAAAATGTCAAAATCAAAGCTGCTGGTGGAATCAATTCATTTGAGGATGGAGAAAAATTTATAAATCTTGGAGCTTCTAGACTTGGAACAAGCAGATTGGTCAAGCTTATAGGAGATGAAAAAATATGAGTATTTTTTGTATAGGTCAGTCTGCTTTTGATATTAT
>JAHHTM010000278.1 GCA_020024675.1 Muricomes sp. | reverse complement strand
CCGCGGTGACTTTATGACAGATACAAAAGGAAATGGTATCTTAAATACAAGCTTTGACGGATATGCTCCATACAAAGGTGATATTCAGTACAGAAAACAAGGATCGCTCATTGCCTTTGAAACAGGTGAGTCTGTAACTTACGGATTATATAGTGCTCAAGAACGTGGAACACTGTTTATCGGTGCAGGCGAAAAAGTCTACAGTGGTATGGTAATCGGACAGAATGGTAAAACAGACGATATTGAAGTAAATGTTTGTAAAACAAAACATCTTACAAACACACGTTCTTCCAGTGCTGATGAGGCTTTAAGACTTACTCCGCCACGCATACTCAGTCTTGAAGAAGCTCTTGATTTCATCGATACAGATGAACTTCTTGAAGTTACACCTAAGACACTTCGTATTCGTAAAAAGATTCTGGATCAAAGAATGCGTAAAAGAAGCAATTATAACAAATAAGTTTGGTTTAAAATTTTTCCATAAAGGAGACATTTATGAAAAAATATGCCGATGCCTTTCTTCGCGGTTTAACAACCGCACTGGAACTTATTATAGCCGCCCTCTTAGCGGGCGGCATAATAATCATGACAGTTCAACTTATATTATCTTTTGGAAATTTGATGGACTTTGCAAAATATCCAAATTATGACGATCTGCTTACTGCCTGCCTCAACTTGATTATTGGAGTAGAGATGATACGTATGCTTTATTTGCATACTCCAATGACTGTTTTTGAGGTACTGCTGTTTGCAATTGCCAGACAGATTATCATCGACCATTCTGCTCCTATAAATACACTTGTAGGTGTTATTTCTATTGCAGTTTTGTTTGCAACAAGAAAATTCCTCTTTGTAAGTTTTGACGAGTCAGAACGTATGATTTTCCGTTCTTCTCAGAAAGTACGCTATGTAAATCGTATACTTCATACAAATATTCCCTATAAGAACGATGAAACGCTACATGATCTTCTAGTACGTAAAATGTCTGAACACGAAATGGAAATTGGCGGAGATGCATGTCTGTATATGCAAAATATCGGTCTTCGTATTGCCAAAATGAAAAATGGCAAGATTACTCGTATTGAAGTAATTCGTTCTATTCAGTAATTAAACACTATTTTATAGAAGCGCTTAGAAAAGGAGGTTTATATTATGCCAATTTTAAACAAAAATGATAAAGCTATGGTTCAAAAATATCAGGATTTCGTTCAAAACAGTCCCTATGGAAAATTATCACAAGATATGCGTTGGGAAAAAGTAAAAAATACTTGGAATAGTGATTACGTGTATCTTGAAGATCCGGAAACTAAAGAGATTACTGCTGCTCTTTCTATATTGTCAATTAAAGCTGTTGATGGCAAATGTCTAATGTACGCAAACAGAGGACCTGTCTGTGATTTTTATGATATTAATACCACTACAAAACTTATTGATGAGGCACGCTCTTTAGCTGAAAAACACAATGCATTCTTGCTTCGAATTGACCCTGAAGTTTATTATGATCAAGACTTGGTCGATCAGTATCGAAGCAAAGGCTTTACCTTCCGTGGACATGAAGCAGATGTACATTCTTTTACTCAACCTCATTACAATATGATCATGGACATTTCTGCTGGCACAGAAGAAGAAGTCATGGCATCAATGCACAGTAAAACCAGATACAATATCCGCCTTTCCGAACGTAAAGGTATTACTACAAGGTGGGGACGTACACAAGCTGATATCGATATTTTTCATGATTTAACAGGGATTATGGCTGAACGTCAAGGAATCACCTATCGTCCTAAAAATTATTTCGAAAGAATGATTGAGGCTTATCCTGAAACCAGAATTTATATTTCTGAATTTGAAGGAACTCCTTTATCTGCAGCCATCGCTTTTCCATACAATGATAAAATGTGGTATTTATATGGTGCCAGTTCTAACGAAATGCGTAACAAAATGCCAAACTATCATATGCAATGGAGTATGATCAAATGGGCAATTTCTTTAAATAAACATTATTATGACTTCGGTGGTGTATTTAATTTAGACAAATCTGATGGTCTTTATGGTTTTAAAACTGGATTTTGTGGCAGTACCCCTGTTACAGAATGGATTGGAGAACTTGATATTGTCTATGACGAAGATGCTTATAATAAATTTTTAAACAGATAATTCAAAAACAGGTAGATCAACTTTGAACGTCAATCTACCTGTTTTTTTAAATTATCAGAAATTATCAGTTTTTTTATTTTATTATATACAATCATTGGTTTTTGTGTTATAATAAATCCATAAAATATAGGATACATAGTAATTATTTCCTATATTTGTCTGTTAATCCTATATTAACAGACGAGATCACAAAAAGGAGTTGAGCGTATGAATTTTATTATTAGTGGAAAGAACATCAACGTAACGGCAGGCTTGAAGGACACTATCGAACAAAAACTAAGCAAACTCGAAAGGTATTTCACTCCTGAAACAGAAATCCATGTTACTCTCAGTGTTGAGAAGGAACGTCAAAAAATCGAGGTTACCATTCCTGTCAAAGGTGGAATCATTCTTTGTGAGCACACAAGTTCAGATATGTATGGTTCTATTGAGCTTGTAGACGAG
>JAHHTM010000277.1 GCA_020024675.1 Muricomes sp. | reverse complement strand
AGATTTTCTGCATAAATTGGTGCGAAATATGGATTTGTCAAATCTTCTGGTGATGATGCGTATAAAGAAATATAATCTCTCATTTTTCCCGCTGTTAAAAGATAGTCTGTACCATTTTCCTTTACAGACAAAAACGGAGAGGTTTCCGAGTAATCACTGTTTACTGCAGGATAGATTAAAATTTGTCTTCTTGGCATAAACTCTTTTCTCTCTTTTGCCAGTAAGGACAACGCTGCGGTAAGATTTCCTCCTGCACTGTCACCTATGATCGTAATATCCTCCGGGTCCATGTCTTCAAATACCACTTTTGCTGCGGCATAACAATCCTCTAATCCTTCTGGAAATTTATGTTCTGGTGCAAGCCGGTACTCTACAGCTATTACCAGATGATTCGTGGCAATGGCAAGTCTTGCACAGATTCTTTCATAATTATCTATACTGTCCGTTGCCCAGCCGCCTCCATGAAAAAACAGCATTACTTTATGTTCTTTGTTTTCTGCATTTTTAAATGATTTTTCATCTGGGAAGAAAATTCTGACCGGAACTTCATATTCCTCATTATATATTTTATAATCTGCTTTTTTATAAAAAATTTTCATAGGATCAATTCTTTTTAAATCAGCAAGATGACGAGATGCTTCTACCTCTATCCCGTCAAATGACAGTGCCTTTAAAATTGTTTTTGTTGTATGATTAATTGGCATATACACTCTCCTGAATATTTTCTTTGTCTATTTTATCATTAAATGTTCTAATATACAAATACCCCGAAAGAAAATCTTTCGAGGTATTTTTTTGATAATTTATCTATTTATCGACCTTGCAATTCTCCTGTAAGTATGACGTACTCCACGAATCGCTATTGAATAAGTCATGATATTCTCCGGTAAAGCCATCCCTACATACCCAGAGTCCCCAATATGATGGATATCTGTTCCTGTCATCTTGCACATAAGTGCAATCTGACGAATTGTATCTTTATCTGCACCTTCTTGTGAAGTTCCAATGGCTGTGATTGTAAGTTCTCCAAGACTATGGGCATAGGTTACTAACTCTTTCACATACTCCATTGCAATTCCTGGAACCGTTCCCGGTGCAGGAAGAAGGATGATATCTGCGCCTGCTTCTTTAAATTCAAGAATATCTGCTTTTGTTATGATTTTCTCTGCACTCTCTGAAAGTACACCGGAAGCATGCATCTTACCAGCTGCCAGAATCAGCTTATTTCCTGTTTCCTTTCGAATTGCTTTTAACGACTCTACAATAGCTTCATTACTCACACCATTCCCCGGGTTTCCTGTTAGTAATATCATATCAACTCCCATTGAAGCTGCATGCGCTGCATTTTCCGCTGTTGCATACCGTCCAGGTGTCATCTTCCATAACTCATCTTGTTCCTGTACTTCTGATTTTTTCACTGGCTCTAGATTAATTCCTATGATTCTCCCTGTCAATCTTTTTAATTCTTTTATCGTATCTTCTTCTTTTACTTCAGGCAATCCTTGAATAACCGGATGAAGAACATCGAACATATTCAAAAGAATAATATCAGCCCCCATAGATGACACGACTTCTGCATTTGTCACATCTTCAAGAAGCGGCATCGTAACTCCTATGCTTTCTGCTGCCAGTATTCTTCCCTCACTTCCGGAAATAGCGTCCAGAATCTGCTTTGCTGTCATCGTTTTCATATCGGAAGCTGTGCAGTTCAACAGTCTTTTCTGCATAATATTTTCTCCTTTCATTTGCCCTTGATCAATCTTTTATCTCTATCAGATTTCCCTTTAACAATTCTTTATATTTATCATCACAAGTAATAAAAATAACTTGATTATTTTTTGCAAATTTTTCAATCAATTTGCAGGCTTTGGACACTCGTTTCGGATCCATATCTGTAAAAGGATCATCAAACACCGCAATCCCATTTCCATTTGGATAAAGTTGTTCAAGCATTGCCAGTCTAAAAGCAAGCGAAATGGTATCTTTTGTTCCCTCTGACAAAATTTCATCAGTCATAGGGTGCGTACCACTTATAACTTTTGCTGACATTTGTTCATCCATGTTTTCAAGTTTCATTCCATTATCTGTAATTTTTTTTAAATACTCATTAAACTTCTCAGCCAGTTCTTCTACTGGATTGTTATAGGTTTCTTCTTTCACCCTGCAAAACACTTTGTAAATATTATTCCAGTGTGCATATTCTTTTTTTCGGTTTTTGAATTCTTCTTGACTTTTCAAAAACTCATCATAATATTCCTCTGCTGATTTTTCTCCTAAATTTCTTTCCACTTCCCGAAGTCTTTGCTGACAGTTTTTTATCTTTTCTTCATATTTATCCACATTCAACTGTAATTCATCATTATATTGTTCAGGATCTGGAATCCCTTTAAACAGCTCTGGAACTTCGTCTAGCGAATCCAACGTCTTCTGATTTTTATCTTTTTCATCAATTTCCTTGCTGATCATACATTTGAGATTATCTACACACTCAAATTTTATTTTATAATCATAAAGTATTTGGTCTAGTCCACCTATAAATGTTTCTATGGATTTTCTTCCACAGAGTTCTTCTATTTGATTTTTAATCTCTTTTTCACTTTCTATT
>JAHHTM010000276.1 GCA_020024675.1 Muricomes sp. | reverse complement strand
CTTTCTTTATATGCTTCTTTTCCATAATAGTCATCCGCATTTATAACCAGGAAAGGAGAATCTATAACATCTTTGCAACATAGGATTGCCTGCCCTGTTCCCCATGGCTTTGTTCTATCTTTGAACATCTGACTATACTGGGCCGGTATATCATCCACTTCTTGATAGGCATATGCAACATCTATAATTTTAGAAATTCTATTTCCTATCACTTCTTTAAATTCTTTTTCAAGATTCTTTCTAATTACAAAGATAACCTTGTCAAACCCTGCTTCCATAGCATCATAAATTGAATAATCCATGATAATTTCGCCATTTGGTCCGACCGGTTCAAGCTGTTTGATTCCGCCGCCAAATCTGCTGCCAATCCCGGCTGCCATGATTACTAATGTGGCTTTGTTCATCCTCTGTCCCCTTCCTGCTTCCTAGATTTTATTCTCCTAATCCATCTTCTACAATCTGTACCATTTCTTTTAATGCAATTTCTTCATCTTCCCCTTCACATATAATATTAATCTTATCTCCGCATTTAATACAAGACCCTAATACACTCAGTACACTTTTTGCATTAGCTATAATATTTTCATTTTTATTTTTCTTTTCAATCGTTATCTTACATACAAATTGCATTGCTGTTCTGCAAAATAATCCTGCAGGTCTTAAATGAAGTCCTGTTGGATTTTTAATACTTACTTCTCTGCTAACCATATTTCAAGCCTCTCTTTCCAAAGTTAATCTCCTGATTCTGTCTGTCCAGATCTATTTTCTACCTCTTCTTTTTCTGTGATTCGAACCTTTATTTTCGGCTGTTCTACTAATGTAACTCCCGCTGCTTCTCCAAGATCTACATTGACCAAAACTTCATATGTTCCTGGTTTGGTATAGTTCTTTAAATCAACAGACACAGCATTGACAATATTAATCGCATCAAGCTGTTCCTTCATTCCTCTAAATTGAAGTTCTAAATCTGCGCTTGTTTCAAAGGATGCAGTAAACTCTTCATGCAGATTTTTAATTTGTATCGATTCTGGTTGAAATTCTATCGTTCTTAATCCTTCTTGTTCTATAAATACCGTGACCACAGCATTGCTGATTGTTTTATCTACCAATCTGACTCCATCAGGCAGGAATGCTGTAATGTCAATTGTTTTTTCTGTTTTTTCTGTAAGATTTGTAATATCCAATTCTGATCCTGGTATAACAATTTCTGTAATCTTATCCAGTATTTCTTTTGTTCCACATATCTGAATCTTTGTAGGCTCATATGTGATTTTACTCACTGCATAACCTTCTTTGGGCTGGCTGTCTAATTCAAATCTAACACCCACACTTTTTGTATTCAATACTGTAACATCTACTGTGATACCATCTTCACCGATATTATCCGTAAGCTGACTTCTATCAATTGGATTTCCATGGCTATCATAATAAACCAATTCTGCAGGGACTTCTCCATTTTTGGAAATTCCTGAAACATCAACTTTTGCTACAACCATATCTATATCATCAATTAATGATTTTGGACCTTTTGCCTCTACTTTTTCCGGATTTGCCTTCAGGCTATACTGATCAATCACATATCCATCTCTTGGAGTTCCTGACGTCATAACAGTTATCGGGAATACTCTCTTTTCACGCTCTTCTATCTTTACATGAAGATTTCCCGGAAGAGCCTCCGCTGTATACCTTCCTTCATATCCTGGAATGGAAACCTTTATCGGAACCAGAGAATTTAACTGCATTTCCTGCATATTCGCAATTGCATTAATTTTATCAGTGGTAATCTTTGAAAGAACTTTTCTTTTCGCTTTCACTATTACAGTAACCGACTGTGTGTCATCTATAACTTTGTATATTTTTCCCTGCTGAGTTACGATTTCTGGATTCTGTACGGACACCGGAATTCCACGAAATGTAGCTACTTCCACAGGCTCATCAATATTCACAACAATTACCCATAAGAAGAATGCAATAACAAGCGCAGATATTTTTAGTCCTAAATTTGCAGTAAGATTATACTTCTTCATCCTGACGCCGTCCTTTCTTAAATACAAACTTCTTCTTTTCCGTTTTCCTTTGCTGAATCTGTACAAGCCTTTCTTTCAAATACTCCGGAGTAACGCCCCTTGTAAGTCTTCCTCCCATAGCCACCGATACCTGACCTGTTTCTTCAGAAACTGATATCACCAGCGCATCACACACCTCACTCATACCAAGTGCTGCACGATGTCTTGTGCCTAATTCTTTGCTGATCTGCATATTATCAGAAAGCGGAAGATAACACGTTGCTGAAGTGATTCTGTCTCCACGTACAATTACCGCTCCATCATGAAGCGGCGTATTATGCTCAAATATGTTTAAAAGCACCTGCGATGATACCTTACAATCTAATGAAATTCCTGTCATTTCATATTCTGTAAGATGAATCGCCTGCTCAACAACAATCAATGCTCCTGTACAGACCATTCCCATATCAAAGCATGCTTTTACTATACTTTCAATTGTCTCATCTGAAAATCTTTGATTTTCTTTGTTACGATCAAATGGATTTATGTTGCTTAGTATATTTCTTTCTCCTAACTTCTCAAGTGCCCGTCGAAGTTCCGGCTGA
>JAHHTM010000275.1 GCA_020024675.1 Muricomes sp. | reverse complement strand
AGCCAGTCGGCCCAACAACGTATTTTGCAGCCCACAGTGCAAGAACCAGCACAATGTGTATAAGAATCGAAGAAAAAACAAATAAGGAAAATATGAGTAAAACAAGGAGTTTGACACAGACTGGAGATGGAAAATATGCTCAACAATTCGTTTGATGCCTTAGTCGGAGATCACGCAGCAAAAAATGATATGATTAATGACCTTGCCAATCGTTGTCCTCAGTTGAAAAGTCAGATAAATGAAGCGGTTTGCAATCTGCGAGAAAAAATTCTCAGTTGCGATCCACTTCACTTGCTGCGATTTGCACAGGATCATATGTTATTAAACAAACTCGGAATCAACTCAGAGTTTCAGCAATTAGGCTTTGAATCTATTGCCATCGATCGTTTCACCGAATATGTGCAAAGCATATATGTGTCTGGTTCGTTACATGTTGTCGTACAGTCTGATAATCAGGATGATGAATTTAATAGCATTTTAAAAGACTATATTGACTTGTTTCGACTTCTTCATGAATACTACTTTTCTCTCGCTGCGGAATGGATAGTAGAAAACAAGTATGAAAAAAGCCTTATAGATAATATATTTGAAGCTCAACTTATGTATGGTGTAAGAGGGAAAAGATATCAATTTGTGGAAAAAGAATACTTCGCAGCGTTATTGGCCCCCCACGATGAAATCTTTAATCAATTATTTGGATTAAGCGCAGATGATATCATAGAAGGGATTGCAAAATTGCAATATGCGTTGTCTCAAGGCAGGTTTGGTGCTCTTAATAAGTTGGGACAACTGTTTGAAGAATTTCAGGCAACTGCTGAAGAAAATCTTGAATTGTGCATAGAAAAACAGCGCCCAGTAGGGGAAAGTCTTGTTTCAAAGGCTTTTGGAATAGAACTCAATAATGTAATTTGCGTTACTGGATGGTCAGAACAGTTTGTAAAAGAGCTTTCATATGAATGTGGTCAAGAAACTTCATTTTTTTCTCATGACGAATACGCTGGATGGCCTGCTATCGATTTGCCTATCCAAAAACGCCCCTTTATCAAAATTGATGAGCAATACTATTGCTTCGACTATTATTCTTTTGTAGATAATTTTTATCGTGCAATTCAAAAAACAGTCACCAGGTTGCTACCGAATTATCGTTGGAGTGATAAGCAGCAAAACGCAAGCGAAAAGATGGTAGCAAATATATTCGAAAAAATTCTGCCTGGCTGTAGAATATATCAAAACAACTTTTATCCCCAGAATAAATCCCTAAAAAATATGGCCGAAAATGATCTGATGGTGGTATATTATGATGTTATTATTGTCGTTGAAGTAAAAGCAGGGTCATTTGTATGGACTGCTCCGTTTACTGATTTTGATAGTCATATAAGGTCATATAAAACATTGGTAGAAAAAGCAGATAACCAATGCAAGCGGACTTGTGATTATTTAAGTTCAAATGATACCGCTATTCTCTACAACGAAGACCAAAGTGAAAAAGCTCAAATCCACATGGCGTCAATACAAGACATTTATACGATGTCTGTTACAATGGACAACATTGGAGAATTTGCTGCTAAAGCAGAAAAGATTGGCTTTTTAAACTTAAAATGCAACACCATTAGTGTCGCTGTTGATGATTTAATGGTTTATCAGAACTATTTTGATTCTCCGCTAAAATTCTTGCATTTTTTGAAGCAGAGAAGAATGGCTACCGGAAACGAAACATTAGCATTAAATGATGAATTAGATCATCTGGGAATGTATATTCACCATAACTGCTATGCACTGTCAGATGATGACCCCGGGCATCCCACGATGAAATTCTTTTTGGGGTATCGTGAGGATTTGGATACATATTTCGGTCAGTTGTATCATCCGGAATTAAATCCTCAAAAACCGATTCAAACTATTCCAAAATACTTTGAGCAAATGCTTGATTGGCTCAATGCTTCAAAGCTCAATAATAAAATCAGAGTTTCGAATTATCTCCTCGACTTTTCATCAGACGCAAAGGAAGGTTTGAACAACCAAATTGAATATACCTTACAGCGACAATTAGTTACGCATCATAGTTCGGCTATTTCGGCCAGCGGACGTAGTGACACGGTTCTACCGTACACATGCTTCGTTTGTTTAGAAGGTGCAGAGGACTTTTCTGCTCAAGAAAAAATTGATTATACATTATCAACACTGCTTTGGAATGAAGAGACAGATCGAGCTCAAATAAGTCTTAAATATTCAAAGGATGGAAAAATCCAAGATATAGCTTATACATATTTGACATTATCAGATATCCCTTCAGAAAGAAAATCTATATTGTATGAAGAAGGCAAAGAAAGGGCAAAGCAAAGAATCCAACAGTTTCAGATGGTAAACCACAGAAAAATTGGCCGTAATGAATTATGTCCTTGTGGTAGCGGCAAAAAATATAAAAAGTGTTGTGGTCGTTAGAAGCACTATTGTATTTCTAAATAATTCAAGGGGGCGTTTCTGGTAATACCGCCAGAAACGCCCCCTTTGCTATTTGTTATCCTCCGTACACCAATTCATTCAGCACAGATTCTTCTGCTCTGTTGTGGATGCTATTCATACGACGCACCCATTCCATCTGATCTGCCGCTTTCAAGGCTTCTGTAACGCCCTCCTGC
>JAHHTM010000274.1 GCA_020024675.1 Muricomes sp. | reverse complement strand
CCGTCAAAGTGGAGTTATGGATTTTAAACTTGGAGATGTTTTTCAAGATGCGAGTGTATTAAAAGAAGCAGCCAGTGCAGCAGAAGAAATATTGGAAGAAGATCCGAAACTAGAACTAGAAAAAAATAAGAAATTAGAGGATCATTTAAGGAGTTATATAACAGGAAATTTATTGGAAAAAACGTTGTAATTACAATTTATATATCCTTTGAAAGACCTTGACATCGAGGAATGGCGATGCTAGACTAAAAATGATTAGTTTCAACTAACTGTAAAAATGTTTTCAAAATAAATTGTAACCGATAAAATCAAATGAACTGTAGAGAGGAAGGCAGACTATGTTTGGTGAATATTTTACTGATGCAAACTGGGTGCAGACAATGCCGGGAATATATTCCTGCACTTTACACCAGGAAAATTTAGAAAAATATGGAACTATTCTTTTGCCTCTTCAATTATCATCAGATGTGTCGGAAATTATATTTTGTACGCAGGGTAAGATTGTATTGGAAAGAAATTCAGGACAAATTGATCAATTGGAAAATGAAAGCATTCTTTTGATTTCTGATTGCGGACAACTTCGAGAAGTTAAGGTATTGGAACCGCTGGAAGGGATTTGTCTTTGTGTACATAGAAGCACTGCAAAAAGCAGCCTTACTCAGTTATGTCGCGGTTATGGAGATCTCCCCATTACCATGAAACAAGTAGGACAGATGATGGAGAAGTGGAAGGGGGTATGTCTGATTCCGCCGCAGGAATGGAGTCAGTCCACATTTCATTCTTTGTTGCGATTGAAACCTGAGAATCGTGCCAGATATTGTGTTATGAAATGCTTCGAGCTTTTATATTTACTCTATCTTGGAGCTGTGGAAACGAGTGTGTATCCAGCAATATGGAAAACAGACCGTTTAGTGCAGATGGCAGAAGCAATGCAAAATTTTATTATAAATCATTTAGACGAAAAATTAACGATCGATGATCTGAGTCGACATTTTCATTTATCAGCAACAGCCTGCAAGACCTGTTTTCATGCTTGTTGTGAACAGCCAATTCACCAATGGATTTCGAATAAACGTATGGAAAAAGCAGCAGAACTTTTAAAACATAGTACGATGCCTATCATCGATGTAGCACAGTCAGTTGGGTATAGTGGTTGTAGTCAGTTCAATGCTACGTTTAAAAAGAAATATGGAAAAACCCCTAGCGAATATAGAAAATTTGTCTGTTCCCATTGATTTTATGTCTGTTATAGGAAGTAATTTAGAAATGAGCTCGTTATAATAAAAAGATAAAGAAATTCTTACATATGAAAAGGAGGAATTTGCTTTGAAACAGCATAGGTTTTGGGCATGGGCAATGATTATTTGTCTTGCAATGACCATGTATACTGGTTATAAACATAAGTAAATTGAAAAGAGGTATTAAAGATATGAAAGATTTTACTAAAGGTGCAGTAGTATTTGCAGTAGGTACATTATTTGGAAGTGCAGGTTTTAAATTGCTGGCTAGCAAAGATGCTAAGAAAGCATATGTTCATACAGTAGCAGCTGGCCTTCGTGTAAAGGATGAAGCTATGAAGACGGTAACTTCTGTTCAGGAAAGTGCTGCAGATATTCTTGCTTCTGCTAAAGAATTTAATGAAGAGCGTGTTGCAAAAGAGGCTGCCGAAGAAGAAGCTGCCGAAATTACTGATGAAGCAGAAGAGTAAAATGCTGTTTTAAAGGAGCCGCTTATGTGGCTCTTTTTTTTAGAATCGGAGGAAGATAAATGAAAGCAAAAATAGAGCATGAAAGTTGTGGGAGAATCAGACTGCGACTTGCAATGGACAGAATGAGTGTAGAACAGGCAGATTTGCTCGATGCGTGGCTAAAACAACAGCCATGGGCACAAGAAGTTTGCGTTCATGAACGAACTTGCTGTGTTATCATTCGTTATCATGGAAAACGAGAAGATGTAATCCGTGCGATTAGTAAATTTTCATGGAAACAAGTGGAAGGATTAGAAGAAGTTAGTTATAGCACTCGTCAGCTGGATCGAGAATTTCAAGAAAAGATCATGCGAAAAGTTTTCAAAAAGATCGTCGCTATGACTATAATGCCAAAACCATTCCGTGTGGTACAGGCGAGTCTTCATGCAATTCCATTTTTAAAACGTGGATTTAGATGTGCATGGAAACGTCAGATGAAGGTAGAACTTTTGGATGGTATCTCCATTGGAATTTCAGTTTTACGACGTGATTTTAGAACTGCAGGCATGGTATCATTCTTATTGGAAATTGGAGATCTATTGGAAGAATGGACACGAAAACGTTCGATAGAAAATCTTGCACATTGTATGTCATTGAATGTGGATCGTGTATGGGTTCGCACAGAAGAAGGATCAGAAGTACTGACTCCGATTTCTAAGATTGTTCCTGGGGATCAGGTTATTATTCGTATGGGTAATCTGGTACCTGTTGATGGCGTTGTAATTGAAGGGGAAGTCATGGTAAATCAAAGTTCACTGACAGGAGAGTCTGTGCCGGTTGCCAAACGTCTTGGTGGGACTCTTTATGCGGGAACTGAGGTTGAAGAAGGCGAATGTATTCTTGAGGTTCGCAAGGCAAGTGGAAACAGTCGTTATTCTAAGATTGTTTCTTTAATTGAAAA
>JAHHTM010000273.1 GCA_020024675.1 Muricomes sp. | reverse complement strand
GTTTATAATTTATTACCCACCATTTTATTGCTATGGTTTACAAAAATTACCATTATCAAGTGGAAATCAACATTTTACCTCAATGGTTCGATAAATCCAAATTTATCGAACAGTTCCGTCGTCATTAAATTTCTTCTTGAGCGCGTTTTCCACCGGAATGATCGTGAGCAGCATAATCAGTAGCTGAACGAAAACGATCACCAGAGAAAGGATGCCCACTTTGTTTGTGCTGCTTCTCATAAATGGTAGTTGTACAAGCACGGTTGGAATCATCAGAACCCATCCTGCTTTCCACCATAACCGACCGGCATAATCATGTGCAAATTTCCATGTATCTATATTTTTCATAGACCGTTTCGTGCGATAACCCACAATAGGGTTAATATTAGGCGGGCAATGCTTCCACATCCAGTATCCAGCAAGAATCATTGTAGCCGGAATAAGAAGATTGCACACGAATAAAAACCACCAAAATCCCATAACTGTTCTCCTTTCATCATATGGTGTTAAGTTTATTTTGATAAGTCTAACACTTTAGTTATTAATATTATATCGTAAGACACTACATTCATTAATCCAAGAGAACCAAAGACAATAGTTAAAACAGTAAATATCGCTTTCCAAATACGCATATAGATTTCCTCCTTTACAAACTTTGATATGTATGACTGTCCGGAAAATTATAATTAGTCGAATACTTTGACGATCTGAAATAAGTCTGACCATTTGGTAAATCGGAAGTGGTCATTACAAATTCTTCTTCATCACAACCGCATTACTTTTCTTATTTCCCCATTCCAACATTATATTTTCTTTCTCTAAAAAACCTTGCCTTTTCCAGAAAGGCACTACGTTTTCTTGATAATCATTCACAACATCAATTCGGATAGAGTTTTTTCCATCCTGTATCATTTCCCTTTCAAACTGCAAATATATATTGCTTCCTACACCTTTCCCTTGCAAATTAGCGGATAACATAAGCAATGAAAGATATACCTCCGGATTCGGCCTATAATTCAATACGACCTCCACTGCCAAGTTTTCTTGATTAACAATTACGCAAGAGCGCAAACCCTTCATTGTCATGGTTAAAACTTCTTGTGCAACAAAGTCTTCAGTAACAGCAGACATACCTAAATGATGAATCAAAAAACTACTATTTGAATTATAAATCCCTGCTATTTTGCAATAATCATTTTGCTGTGCAGCACGGATGATATATTTTCCCATATATCTCACTCCTCACTATAAATTAGAATAGGTTGAGCACTTATAAACAGATTATAAATATCGATAAATAAGAATCATACTTGCTGTTACTACAACTGCAAGTATTGACAAACCTATTGTAATAAAAGCTTTCTGATATGGACGTTTACCTTCTTCTCTAGCCAGTTCAATTTCAGACAAAGTTTTTCCTTCTTTGAAAGCACGAATTTCTTTATAAGTTTGAATATTATGTTTTTTCTTATATTTTTCCACTCGGGATCCATAATAGAATGTGACAGCACAAATAATTATCCAGATTGCCGAACCGATCCATCCAAATGTTTTACTTAGAGGAATCAGTAAAAGCATCGTCATCACAAGCAAGACATTATAAATAGTACTGTATCTACGAAATTCTATTCGTTCCTGTTCATTTATTTCTTTCTTCATAGTTTTTACATCTCCTGTAATTGTCCCATACACCATATCATCTATAACATAATGGATGTCAAAAAAATATGTTTCATCTAAAGTTCATCTGTTACACCAAAACTGTTAGGAATGTTTTGATTAGTCTAACACTTTAATTATTCATATAGTATCATAAATCCTCAAAAATTAATATTAATTATTAACGTTCCATACCCTTATCCTTAGTTTTCTTTTTCTTTTTGTGCTGAGTAATTGCCTGCTTATTTTCCGCAAGTCGTTCTTTTATACTTACTGGCTTTTGCATCCTATTCTCCTTTGCCTTTTCTTCAGCTTCTAATCTTTCTCTTTCCTGGAATCTTTCAATTGCACGATCCACATTGCTTCTACCAAATACCTTCACCACAATGTCAAACCAATTGTTAACTTTCTTTAACTCCTTGTTTTCTTCCTGAAGATATCCACACTGTTCTTTTAGATGTTTGTTTTCTTCCACAAGTTTCCTGTTTTGTCTTTGAATTTTCCCCAGTTCATCCTTCACCATCGTGTATGCTGCAGCTAAGGAAGAAATACGTTTTTTCATCTTCGTACAAAAAGGTTTTGCTTTCTTTTCTCTATATTTTGATCCAGTCTCTAACATTCCCGATTTTGGAAGTAGTTCATCCATACTTGCTGAAAACTCTTCAATCTCCTTCGACATATTATCGATGATCGGTTGCAGATGATCCAATTTCTTTTCATACTTTTCTACTTCGCTTTTTGCCTGATCTACTTGATTTTCAAGTTCCTTCACTTTCTGGGTTCGCATTTCCTTCTTGAAATCTAATACGGAAAGATGCTCCTTGTGAGTTCCTTTTTTATCCCACTGAATATCATGGCGTCCCGCCATTCTTGCAAGTTCTTCTTTTTCCAATTCCATCCATTGATTCCACTCTGTATTTGCTTTTGATTTGCTTTTAAAACCTTGCATCGCTAGTGCCTGCTTTAATGATACCCTTGTATCCAATCTCTTCTTG
>JAHHTM010000272.1 GCA_020024675.1 Muricomes sp. | reverse complement strand
TTCATTATAAATACACCTCCCTTAGATCTAAGATACTTATTATAAAGTATTTACAATAATTCTTATTGATGGTCTTGCACTTATATAGATAGAAAGACACTACGTTTCATTATATTCAAAAAAGATATGTAAGTCAAGCAGTTCCTTATATTTTTATGGTGTTTTTTTAGTAATCAACAAATTGCTCAAAAAAAGCTATTTTATCAACAAAATGTGGATAAATATTTTTATTATGTGGATAACCTGTTGATAACCACTGTATAACTATGGGATATGATGTGGATTACTTTTTAATAATGACTTTTAGCCAGTATTTTATGCCTGTTGATAATGTTGATAAAGTTATAAACCTATTTTTCATTGCTTATGCAAGAGATTTGATGTAAAATGTAGGAGAGATATTGTACCCTAATATCTCTATATTACGTTGATTAGGAGTTAGATTGATGAACATTGTAGAAGAGAAGTGGGAACAGATCCTGGGCAAAATGAAATTAGAATACTGCTCATCCAATATTGCATACAATACATGGATCCATCCACTTACAATTTATGAAGTTACCGATGATACGGTATACATACTTGTAAAATTAAAAGCAAGTCTGGAGCATATCGAAGAAAAATATATGCTTCCTTTTAAAGTATGCATAGCAGAAGTAACAGGAAAAGAATATGAAGTTTCCTTTGTTACCGAAGACAACATTGTTATTCAGGAGAAAAAAGAAACTGTAAATAAGAAGATTAAGTCAAATGCACTATTTGCGGATGCTAATTTAAATCCAAAATATACATTTGATACGTTTGTTGTAGGAAATAATAACAATTTTGCGCATGCAGCTTCGCTTGCTGTCGCTGAATCACCTGGTGAAATTTACAATCCGCTCTTTATATATGGAGGTGTTGGACTTGGTAAAACCCACCTTATGCATTCAGTTGCCCACTTCATTCTTGAAAAGGATCCATCAAAAAAAGTTCTTTATGTAACAAGTGAAACTTTTACAAATGAACTGATCGATGCGCTTAAGGTAGGTAAAACAGGTAATGAACTGGCTATGACTACATTCCGTGAAAAATATCGCAATATTGATGTTCTTCTTATTGATGATATTCAGTTCATTATTGGTAAAGAAAGTACCCAGGAAGAGTTCTTTCACACATTTAATCATCTTCATGTATCAGGTAAACAGATTATCATTTCTAGTGATAAGCCACCAAAAGACATTGAAACACTAGAAGCCAGACTCCGTACTCGTTTTGAATGGGGTCTTATTGCTGATATCTCTTCTCCTGATTATGAAACAAGAATGGCTATCTTAAAGAAGAAAGAAGAACTTGACGGATTGGAAAAATACCATATTCCGGATGAAGTCCTTCAATATATAGCAAATAACATCAAATCTAATATCCGTGAACTTGAAGGTTCTCTTAACAAACTGATTGCTTTATCAAACCTTGAAAAGAAACCTATAGATATTGCACTTGCTGCAGAAGCTTTAAAAGACATGATTTCTCCTGATAACACAAGAGAAATTACACCTGAACTTATCATGGACGTTGTTTCTGAACATTTCAATATTCCTGTAGCTGAATTAAAAGGAAAGAAACGAAATGTAGAAATCGTTCTTCCACGCCAGATTGTTATGTACCTTTGTCGTACTATGACGGATACCGCACTTAAAACAATTGGTATCATCCTAGGTGGTAAAGACCATGCTTCTGTAAGCCATGGTGTCAAAAAAATTGAACATGATATTAAAGTGAATGAAGCATTAAACAACACAGTTAATATCATTAAGAAGAAAATCAACCCTATTTAGTGGATAATTCTTTGTGTTTTAAGTAACTTATCCACACATAATATTTTGTATCTTACACTTGAATTTCTTGCAAACCCTTTAAAATAAAGGGTTTGCAGGGTTTTTTAAGTGCATCTTTAATATGTGAATAACCTTTTGATAACCATGTGGAAACACTGTGAATTGAAGGTGGATTAAATTTTTTCGGATTTTTGAAGAATTTTTTTTCCCCCTTTTTTCCCAACATCTTTCCCTCGATTTCAACATAGTTATCAATACCGACAAAGCCTTAAAAATCAATGGCTAGAGGGACTTATCAACTTATCCACAGCCCCTACGGCGGATACGGCGGAAAACTTTCTCTTAAAAATAAATCTTTTCCCCCAAAAAAAAGATATTCACATTCCAGACTGAAAGGAGTTTAACGACACATGAAAATAATCTGTTCTAAATCAGATCTAGTAAAAGGGGTCAGCATTGTATCCAAAGCAGTACCTTCAAAAACAACAATGCCTATACTGGAATGTATTCTAATCGATGCATCCACTGATTTTATTAAATTAACAGCAAATGATATGGAACTTGGAATTGAAACAACAATCAATGGAAATATCATTGAACGTGGAATTATTGCTTTAAATGCAAAAATCTTTTCTGAGATCGTAAGAAAACTTCCAGACAATGAAGTTACAATCGAAACGACTCCTGATAATCAGACTCTCATTACTTGTGAAAAATCTAAATTTAATATTGCATCGCAGTCCGGAGTAGATTTCTAGTATCTTCCGGTGATTGAAAAAGATGAGTATATAACTGTCTCAGAATTTACACTAAAAGAAGTGATTCGTCAGACAATTTTC
>JAHHTM010000271.1 GCA_020024675.1 Muricomes sp. | reverse complement strand
ATGTAATAGTGGCAATCGTAGGTATTTTGTTTGCCGTTATTTATTCGTTCAGAACCTGGCCGGCAGAAATTTATGATAATAACATTGACAGTACACTTTATACAAATGTGGGAGAGCTGACAGAAGGAAGTAAAGTCAGCCAGCAGTTTACGTGTACACAGAATGGATTAAACAGCCTGGAGTTGACAATGAGTAATCTGGGACAAGAATGTGAAGCGGAGTATGCGTGGACATTGACAGAGACGGAAAGTGAAAAAGTTGTGGCAAAAGGCGAGTTTACAGCTGGTGAAGTAGATAATAGCAAAAATATGGTTTTAAAACTTTCTGAATTGGAAGAAAGTAAAGGAAAACAGTATGTTCTCACAATTGAGACAGAAAGTATAAAATCAGAGCACGGGGTTACTGTTATGACAACGGACCGCAGTCTGAACGAAGACGGAAAGCTGTCGATAAACGGGAAAGAGTCATCGCAGGTGCTTGTGATGAAGGAACAAATGAAATATTTCAATACGGAGACATTTATTGTATTGTTAGGATTGATTGCTTATCTTGTGTTTTTGATCACATTTTTAAACAGACTTTTTAAGTAATCATCAGTTTGGAGGAACAGCATGAATTTCAAATCCTATATTGACGCAATAAAATATAAGAAAATGGGTAATGAATCCTGCTTTATCATTGGCGGCTGGTGTTTTTCGGTTTCGGGAGAAAAAGTTGAGTATCAGGTTTTGGTAAATGGGAAAGCAGTGAAATTTGATATACAAAAGATTGCGAGAAGAGATGTCACACAAAAAATGGCGAAATATCAGCCGGAATTATCGTGTGGATTCTCTATGACCATTCCGGTAAATCCAGAAGCAGAAGCTCCAAAAGCATTGGAGCTTTATGCTGTAAGCGGAAATGAGAAAAAGAAGATTGTTTCATTGAATGAAGCAAAGATAGAGAAGATTACAGATACAAGAAGTATCTCTTATCATTTAGAGTATGTAAGACCAGAAGAAAAAGGAGATGCTGTGAAATACAGCATCGGAGGATGGGCGATTTCTGAAAAAAAGGCGCGGGACATGGAGTATCAAATATTAGATGCGTCAGGTCAGGATGTTGATAAGACAGTCCGTATGGTTAACAGAGATGATTTGTACAAACTTGGAATGGTAGATAAAGAAAAGAAATATTGCGGATTTATTGTGGAATTTCTTGGAGATCAGGATAAAACTTACACATTTGTGATCAGCGATGGATATAATTCTGTAAGAAAAAAGATTGTCTACAAAGAAGTTGTAAAAGCAAACAGAAGATTATCTCAGGTTGGCACTGTAAAGATGATACTGCATAATCTTAATGGAGAGAACGTTGTAAAAGGATGTGCATATTTGAAGAAGAATGGAGCTAAAAAGTTGATCAGCCGTCTGAAAAAAGGTGTTCACGTCAATGGAATCCCTTATAGTGAGTGGTATGAAGCTCATAAAGTGACAGAAGAGGAACTGAAAAAACAGAGAAAAAAAGTGTTTGAATATCAGCCGAAATTCAGCATTATCGTGCCGACTTATAACACTCCGATTCCGTTTTTGCGTGAGATGATCGATTCTGTAGTTGCACAGACATATCCGAATTGGGAATTATGTATTGGAGACGGCAGTGAAGGCAATCCGGAATTAGAGCAGGTACTTGCAGAATATGCTGCAAAAGATACAAGAATTAAATATCAGATACTGGAAAAGAATTTTGGAATCGCAGGGAATACAAATGGTGCTTTAGAACTGGCAACAGGAGAATATGTTGGATTATTTGATCATGATGATATACTTGGTCCAAACGCTCTTTTTGAAGTAACAAAAGCGCTTCAGAAGAAAAAGTATGATATTCTTTACACGGATGAAGATAAGGTGTCAGGTGATCTGTCCGAACATATGGATCCGAATTTTAAGCCGGACTGGAGCCCGGATCTGTTTTATTCGCACAACTATATTACACACTTTTTTGTTGTGAAGAAAGAAATTATAGATAAAATAGGCGGATTTAGAAGCGAATATGATGGTTCCCAGGATTATGATCTGATGTTCCGCTGTATTGAAAACGCGGAAAGTATCAAACATATTCCGATGATTTTATACCACTGGAGAATGCATGGCGGATCAGTTGCTGAAAATCCGGCAAGTAAGATGTATGCATATGAAGCAGGGAAAAAGGCGATAGAAGGTCATTTCGAGAGAACCGGTGTAAAGGTAAAAGTTGAACATATGCCGTTATGGGGAATGTACCATGTGATTTATGAAACAACGGGAAATCCACTGGTTTCTGTTATTATCCCAAATAAAGATCATACGCAGGATCTGGATACGTGTATTCGCTCATTGTTTGAAAAGAGCAGTTATCGTAATATTGAAATTATTATCGTAGAGAATAACAGTGAACAGGCAAAAACATTTTCATATTATGAAGAAATACAGAAGAAGTATGAGAATGTAAAAGTTGTAAAATGGGAAAATGAATTTAATTATGCAGCAATCAATAATTTTGGCGTTACATTTGCCAAGGGTGATTACTATCTGTTCCTGAACAATGATACTGAAGTAATCAATGAGACTGCAGTCAGTGAACTTCTTGGCTGCTGTATGAGAGAAGATGTGGGAATCGTAGGAGCAAAGCTCTTATATGAAGATGAT
>JAHHTM010000270.1 GCA_020024675.1 Muricomes sp. | reverse complement strand
CGGAAAGACAGCTGTTTCCTGAAATAATCATGTTATTTCCTTCTTTTTCTATAACGAGATGACAACCTTTTGGACATTCACGACAGACGATTGTGTTATTAGATTTTAAATCATAAAGCGTGTTTTTCTGTGAGGTTAATTTCTTATAAACAATGTCCAAAGAACGTGTAAGATTAACACTTTTTCCAAGAATCTGCTCGGTTGCTTTTAAACCGATATATTCACCTTCTTCAACTACATAATCGACAAGAGAAAAAATTTTGTTTACATTGCCACAGAGAAAAACATTTTCTTTTTTGGTAAGAGGACAAAGATCCTTTTCAGGAAGAAGTCCGGCGGCAACGAGCAAAGTGTCACAGGAAATATATTGTTTCTTTTCAAAATCGGGTTGTCGATTTTCATTTAGCGGTGCGATTGTTACTCCTTTTATACGGTTATGTCCGTGAACAGAAATAATTGTGTAATTTTCTTTGTAAGGTATATGGAAATCTACAATGCAATTCTGAAAATTTCGTTCCAACCCAGTTTTTTTCAGACCTAGAATCAACTTAACTCGGGCTCCTTCTAAAGTAAGTCGACGTGCCATAATCATACCAATGTCTCCGAGACCAAGAATAACAACTGATTTTCCAGGAAGCATGTTTTTTATATTCATCATGTACTGAGCACTTCCAGCTGAGAAGATACCAGAAGGACGTGTTCCGGGAATTCGAAGACTACCAAAAGGTTTTTCTTTGCATCCTGTAGCAAGAACAATACTTACAGCTGTACATTCTATAAGTTGTGCATCTTTTGAGATATACTCTATTGTGTAAGGCATGGCGTCATAGTTTATTTCAGATACATATGCACCTGTTTCTACTTGAACATCAGTCTGTGAAAGATCATGGATCAATTCTGCAGAAAATTCGGGGCCAGTTAGCGAATGATGGTGAGAAATAAGTCCGAATCCGTCGTGAATACACTGGTTTAATATACCACCTAAAATATTTCTTCGTTCAATTAGCAAAATGTTTTTAAGGCCTGCTTTATGAGCAGATATGGCACATGAAATCCCGGCAGGTCCTGCGCCTATTATAATTAGATTATATTTTTTCATAAGTTACCACACTTCTTTATTTTACGATTCCACGGACAACTTCGCTGCCCGTGGTTGATTTGCAGATTGTATTGACAGGAACATGCCACTCTTTTGAAAGAATCTCTAATAGTTCAGGAGTACAAAATCCACCCTGACACGTTCCCATTCCAACACGTAGTCTTTTTTTGATTCCGTCAAGACTTACTGGTGGAAGAGGTTCGTTTAACACTCTTTTAATATCTCCTAGAGTAACTTTTTCACAGCGACATATAACTTTTGCGTAATCATTGTCTTGAAGGAGTAGTACACGTTGCTCTTCTTTGCTACATGAGAAAAAGTTTCTTTGCTTTTTAAGGATAGGGCTGGCAGACTTTTTTATTTCTAATTGAAGTCCGTCTTCTACCAGTTTTCTGACAATCAATTGACAAAGATAAGGTGCACTTGTAATGCCAGGATTTTTGATTCCTAAGGCACTTACCATCCGTGGAACAGATCGCCTTATGATAAAATCTTTGTGCTCTTTGTCAATATTTTTAATGTTGGCTCTGATACCGGCGAAAGAAGTGATTACTTTTGACATATCAAGAGTCGGAATGATCTTTTTTGCAACTTTTTCAATTTTGTCAAGATTTTGCTTTGTAGTATTAACGTTTTTGTATGAAGGAACATCTTCAGAAGTTGGACCTGCAATCAGATTACCATCAATAGTTGGTGCAATAAGACATCCCCCCTCGTTTGTTTCATGAGCCTGATATAAAACATGATTTAAAAGACATGGATTTTGTTTTTCGAAAATAAAATACTGCCCTCTTCGTGGAATAATCTTTAATTCACAAGGTTTGAAATATTGTTCAATAATATCGGCACTTTCGCCAGCGGTATTGATAACAAATCGAGAATAAAAATCATTGTTATTTGTTGAAATATGAAAATATTCATGTTGTTTTTCAATATTAACAACTTCTGTATTCATGAAGAATTCTACTTTGTTTTGAATCGCAAGTTGCGCATTATGTAATACAAGTTTAAAAACATCAACAATAGCTGTCGTAGGAGCATATAGTGCCTGTGTAACTTTTTCAGACAACAGGGGTTCCATAAGCCGTGCTTCATCTCCACTTATGATTTTTAATCCTGGGGTACCGTTGCCAATTCCTTTTTTATATTTTTCGTGTATTTTTTCGACACTTACATTTCCGAAGGCTACCATAAGTGATCCTATATAATTTACAGGAACATCTAAATTTTTACAAATATCATGGTACATTTCGTTTCCTTGTACAGCGGAAATTCCTTTAAGACTGCCTGCTCTTGGGTGAAAACCAGCTGCAAGAATACCAGAATTGCCTTTTGAAGAACCTTCTCCGATATCATATTTTTTTTCGAGTACAGCAATATTTAAGTTGTACATGGACAGCATACGAGCAGCAGTAACCCCCATAATACCACTGCCGATAATAATTACATCATACATTTTATTTTCCTTTTTTCTTTAAAAAATTTACTAATCGAATTATAACACAAAATAACTTGAAGAAAAAGAAATTGTTTTGCTTATATATATTAGAAAAACAGAACGATTGACAGG
>JAHHTM010000027.1 GCA_020024675.1 Muricomes sp. | reverse complement strand
TTTTATATGTGACTTCGATTTTATATGGTGGTATTTTAGAAATTTTCAGCCCTTATCTGCACACAGAGATAATTTATTTTATGATTGCTCTTTTGTGTGCATTTTTCATCAGAAATATATGGATGATTTTTCTAAGGGAGAAACGTACACAAAATACAATATGTACAATTATCCTGTGTGAAGGAAAAGTAAAAAGAAAGATCACAGCACTTATTGATACAGGAAATACACTGACAGATCCAGTTTCCGGTGAACCTGTAAACATCATCGGAAAAGAACTGGCAAAACAAATATGGGAAGACAAAGATCAGACAGAGGGGATAAGATACATTCCTTTTTGCACAATAGAAAACAAAGGAATCATGCCTGTTTTCAGAGTAGAGAAAATGTGCATGACAGGGAATGAAGATACATGGATAAAACACCCTATACTAGGGGTATGCGAAGGCCAGATATCTGAATCAAAGGAATATCAGATGATCTTAAATCCAGATATAATAGGAGGTTTGTAGGATGGTAATAAAATCAACAACAACAAAACATTTAAAATGTAATGTTATACCAGAGGTAAGAGCGTTTTTTTTAACAAATAAAAAAGAAGTTCACTATATTGGTGGATCCGAGATATTGCCACCACCATTAGAACAAGATGAAGAATTGAAGATGATCAGCAAACTGGGAACGCAGAGTGATCAAGAAGCAAAAAAGGCTTTGATAGAACATAATCTACGTTTGGTCGTATACATAGCAAAAAAATTTGATAATACAGGGGTTGGAGTGGAAGACCTTATTTCTATAGGAACAATTGGGCTTATCAAAGCAATTAATACATTTAATCCAGATAAAAAAATTAAATTGGCGACCTATGCTTCCAGATGTATAGAAAACGAAATATTAATGTATTTAAGAAGAACAAATAAAACAAAATTAGAGGTTTCCATTGATGAACCATTAAATGTAGATTGGGACGGAAATGAACTTCTTTTGTCCGACATTTTGGGTACAGAAGAAGATACCATTTATAAAGATCTGGAAACAGAAGTAGAGAATAAACTTTTATTTAAAGCAATTAATAAATTGTCCGGAAGAGAACGGATGATTGTTAAAATGAGGTATGGTATTGGAAGCCAGGATGGAGAAGAAAAAACACAAAAAGAAGTGGCGGATATGCTGGGAATCTCTCAGTCCTATATTTCAAGGCTAGAAAAGAAAATCATGCAGAGATTAAAGAAAGAAATTGTACGTTTTTGGTAAATTGTCCATGTAATTATCCAAAATAGATGTTATAATAAGAAAAAAGGGTTGGTGAAGCTTATGAAACTGACATTTATTGGAGCGGCCCATGAAGTGACAGGTAGTTGTCATCTTCTGCAGACAGATGGAAAAAATATTTTGGTCGATTGTGGTATGGAGCAGGGACCGGATTTGTATGAAAATCCGGGGCTTCCCATCGCGGAATCGGATGTGGATTATGTACTTTTGACACATGCACATATTGATCACTCAGGTCTACTTCCACTTCTTACAAAAAAAGGATTCAAAGGAAGTATATTTACTACATATGCTACAGCGGATCTCTGTAATATTATGTTGCGAGACAGTGCACATATTCAGGAGTTTGAGGCAGAGTGGAGAAATCGTAAAGGAAGACGAGCAGGACAGCCGGAATTTGAACCATTGTATGTGATGCAGGATGCGTTGGATGCAATTGAGCACATTATACCGTGTCAGTATAATGAACGGATTAAAGTCTGTGAAGGACTTGAAGTTAGATTTACAGATGTAGGTCATCTTTTAGGATCTGCAAGTATTGAAGTGTGGGTTACAGAAGGGGATGTGACTAAAAAAATCGTATTTTCAGGAGATATAGGAAATATCGATCAACCGATCATAAAAGATCCAACTTACACAACCACGGCAGATTATGTTGTAATGGAATCTACTTATGGAAACAGATTACATTCTTCAGAGAAACCAGATTATCTGGCCGATTTTTCAAAAGTGCTTAAAGAAACATTTGACAGAAAAGGAAATGTTGTCATACCTTCGTTTGCAGTAGGAAGGACACAGGAGCTTCTTTATTTTATTCGTGAGATTAAGGAAAAGAAACTTATTCCGGAATATCAGGATTTTGAAGTTTATCTTGATAGTCCACTGGCAATCGAGGCTACAAAAGTGTTTTCTAAAAATGTGAGGGAATGTTTTGATGAAGAAGCTATGAAACTCGTAAATGCGGGAATCAATCCACTTTTATTTGATGGACTTAAGATTTCTACGACAAGCGATGATTCAAAATTGATTAATTTTATTGAAAAACCAAAAGTAATTATCTCTGCTTCTGGTATGTGTGATGCAGGTCGTATCAGACACCATTTAAAGCATAATCTGTGGCGTCCAGAATGCACAATTTTATTCGTAGGATATCAGGCGAAGGGAACACTTGGAAGAAGACTTATAGAGGGTGAGAAAAATGTCAGACTTTTTGGCGAACCAATTGAAGTTAAAGCGAGGATAGAAAGTCTTCATGGAGTAAGTGGCCATGCAGATATGAACGGATTGCTTAAATGGCTGGGAGGATTTCAGCTTCCGGTATCTCAAGTGTTTGTTGTACATGGTGAGGATACAGTAACAGAAGAATTTGCAAAGACTGTAAAAGAAAAATTTGGTTACCCTGCGTGGGCTCCTTTCCCAAATGCGGAATTTGATCTTGTGAATTGTGAGATTCTGAAAGAAGGAGTAAAAATTCCGGTTAAAGGTAAAAAACCATTCCAGAAGAAGGAAGATACTGCATTTGAGCGACTTCTTGCAGCAGGAAGACGTCTTATGGGTGTTATTGGAAGAAATGAAGGACTTGCAAATAAAGATAAGGCAAAATTTGAAAGTCAGATCAATAATCTTGCAGACAAATGGGATGTATGGGATGAATAAATACATTCTGTCAAGGAGTAAAAGTTTTAAAATTTTTTAGATATTCGAATATCTGACTGAAATATTGAGAACCATTCTAATAAAATTAATTTTATCCGGGAGGGTTCTTGATATGGCACAAAATAAAGTTGAACTATGTGGTGTAGATACAGCAAAGCTTCCGCTCTTGAAAGAAGAAGAGAAGGAAGCTTTGTTTGTACGAATCAGACAGGGAGATAAAGAGGCACGAGAGGAATATATCAAGGGTAATTTAAGACTTGTATTAAGTGTGATCAAAAGATTTTCGTCAAGTAGTGAGAATGCAGACGATCTTTTTCAAATTGGATGTGTGGGACTTATGAAGGCTGTGGATCACTTTGATCCGGACAGGATGGTAAAATTTTCTACGTATGCAGTTCCAATGATCATAGGAGAAATTAGAAGATATTTAAGGGATAATAATTCTATAAGGGTGAGTAGATCGCTTCGTGACACTGCTTATAAAGCAATCTATGCAAAAGAAAAATACGTAAAAAGAAACTTAAAAGAACCTACTGTACAGGAAATTGCAGAGGAAATTGGTATTTCGAAAGAAGAAATTGTTTATGCGTTGGATGCAATCCAAAGTCCGGTAAGTCTCCATGAACCAATCTATAATGATGGAGGTGATACCCTCTATGTTATGGATCAAGTCAGTGACAAGAAAAATAAAGAGGAAAATTGGATTGAAGATCTTTCGTTAGAGGCGGCTATGTCTCATTTAAGTGAGAGAGAGCATTATATTATTACATTGCGATTCTTCGAAGGAAGAACGCAGATGGAAGTGGCTGAAACAATCAACATCTCGCAGGCACAGGTCAGTAGGCTTGAAAAAAATGCTTTAAAAGTTATGAAACAATATCTTATGGGTTGAAATTTTTGAGACTTCATACTATTATAGTCGTAGGCGTGAATGAAAACTGATATACAGACTTACAGGGAGGATCAAACATGTATAAGGCTTGTATTTTTGATTTGGACGGAACATTAGTAGACACGTTGGAATCCTTATTATATTCTGTGAATAAGACGATGAAAGAAATGAATCTTTCGCCAATTACGAAGGAACAGTGCAGAATGTTTGTAGGAAACGGATCAAAATATCTACTGGAGCGTACGTTGGAAGTTAGTGGAGATTTTAAGAAGCTAAGACTTGGAGAAGCTCTTGAAACCTATTCACGTATTTTTAAAGATGGATGTACTTATAAAGTAGAGCCTTACAAAGGAATCTTACCGATGCTTCATGCACTTAAAAAAGCGGGAATCAAGCTCGCAGTGTTATCTAATAAGCCAGATCTACAGGCAAAGCACGTAGTCGAGGAATTTTTTGGAACAGAGCTGTTTGACTATGTGCAGGGACAAAAAGAAGGAATTCCGCGAAAACCGGATCCAAAGGCAGCAATTATGATCGCAGAAAGATTTCAGGTACAACCAGAAGAATCATTATATATAGGTGATTCGGAAGTGGATATTGCTACAGGAACCGAGGCTCATATGCCAACAATTGGAGTGTCATGGGGATTTCGTGGAAGAAAGGCTTTATTAGAAGCAGGTGCTGTCTGTATTACAGATATGCCGCAGGAAATCATAGATTTGGCCTGCAAGGAACAAAACGATGAGGTGTAGAAAGATGAACGAGTACAATGAAGAATGTTTACTTACATTTTTAAAAGAACAGTCAAGACTTTTTGATGAGCCTGTAGCTGAGACAATGGAGGAGGCAGAGGCGTTTTTAGAGGACTGCATGGCAGTAGTTGTAGATTCCATAAAAGAAGTAAGGGAATATTTTGAAGAAAGCGGTGTTGATGTAGATACTATGACTGAAGAAGAATTAGAAGATGCATCAGAAGTTTTCGCACTCCCTGATGGTCAATATCTGATCGTGGAAGGTTAATACACATAACAAATACGCCGCAGCATTATTCCACTGCGGCTTTTTTTATGGCTTCATTTATTGTATCAAGTATAACTTTAGACGTGTAAGGAGTATCTTTGGAAAGAGAAATATCACTTAAAGACTGCTTTTCATAGACTTGTTCAGCAATGTCTTCAATTGCCGGCTGGATTAAAGGAAACATAGTGGTTACGCTTTCATTCAAATTTTTGAAACGAATAGAATTAATATGAGATTCGTCTACGGCTACTTCGACTTCCAGATCAGTGTTGTTTAAAGTAACAGAGGCGGTGTATACACCTGGAACATAATTCTTTTTAGTGCCAGACGCAGGGCTGGATTTTTTACCCGGAAGGAACATGACCAAGGCAAGAACAATGAGCAGCAAGGCAAGAGCGGTAAATATGGCGGTATAAATGATTTCTTTCATATGAAGAACAATAATTTTTGTTTTTGTATTCATAGAGGATTCTCCTATCACATTTTTTATAATTGTATGCGAGCATACTATAAAATATTCTTAAGAAACAGCAAAGAAAGTAGTAGATGTCCGAAATAAGGACATCGGATTAAAGAGGTAAAATTATGTACATCATAGCAGGACTTGGTAATCCTGACAGACAATATGAAGGCACAAGACATAATGCCGGATTTGATGTCATTGACAGGATCGCAGAGAAATATAATATAGCAGTAGATACAAAAAAACATCGTGCACTGATCGGAAAAGGCATTATAGAAGGAGAGAAAGTCATTTTGGCAAAACCTCAGACTTACATGAATTTAAGCGGTGAGAGCATATTAAGTCTTGTGGATTATTATAAAATAGACACAGACGAAGAACTTATTATCATTTATGATGATATAAGTCTTGGCGTTGGTCAGCTTCGTATCCGTGCAAAGGGAAGTGCGGGCGGACACAATGGGATTAAAAATATTATTGCACACCTTGGGGGACAGGTATTTCCAAGAATTAAAGTCGGGGTAGGAGAAAAACCTTCAAAGATGGATCTGGCGGATTACGTGTTAGGACATTTTTCCAAAGAAGACAAAGAAGAAATGGAAGAAGGTTATAAAGAGGCTATAAGTGCTGTGGAAATGATGGTACAAGGCGATATTCAAAAAGCCATGAACGAATACAATCGTAAAAAGAAAGAAGAGTAGAGAATATGCAGGCGTTTTTTGCACCTTTGCCGGAACTGGCAGAGTTTCAGGAAATATATAGTAAACGACAAGAAAAAAAGGGGATTCTTCAGATAACAGGATGTGTAAATTCACAGAAGACACATTTGGCGTATGCACTTAGCGATGGGATAAAATTTAAACTCATCGTTTGTTCGAATGCAGAAAAAGCAAAAAGTGTGTATGAAGAATATAAATTTCTAGAAGAAGATGCATATCTTTATCCGGCACGTGATCTTTTGTTCTATCATGCAGATATCAAAGGAAAATATCTGGAAAAACAAAGGATGGAAGTTGTAAGAAGCATACTGGAAGCAAAAGAAGGAATAACAGTTATTACAACCATCGATGCTTTTATGGATGGTATGCCAGAGTTAAAAAAGATTGACGATCAGAAAATTTTTATTTCCTCAGACAGCATACTAGATTTTCAGAAGCTTCAACAACAGCTTGCTTCCATAGGATATGAAAGAGAAACCGAGGTTGACGGCCCGGGACAGTTTGCAGTCAGAGGAGGTATTCTTGACGTTTTTCCTTTGACAGAAGAATATCCGGTTCGTATAGAACTATGGGGTGATGAAGTTGATTCAATACGAACATTTGATACAGAAACACAAAGATCTGTAGAAAATCTTGAAGAATTTACAATATATCCTGCATCAGAGAGCTCTGAAGATGATAAAGTTGTTTCTTTTTTAGATTTTTTTCCAGCAAAAGATACTCTTTTATTTTTAGATGAACCTGTAAGACTCATTGAACGACTCGAAGAAGTAGAGGAAGAATTTCTCATCAGTAAAAAAAATCGTGAAGAAACGGGAACATTAGAAGAGGAAAAAGAACTAACGGTTTTTTCGTCAAAAGAACTTGTAAATAAGATGAATGAGTATTTTGGAATTGGATTTACAACACTGGAAAACAAGTGTGGAAGTTTCAAAATGAGGCAAACTTACGTCTTGCAAACAAAGGGGGTAAATCCATATAATAACAGTTTTGAAACGCTCACAAGAGATCTGAAAAAACTAAAGAGAAGCGGATATCGTGTTATTCTTCTTTCTGGTTCTAGAACACGTGCAAGGCGTCTTGCAGAAGATCTTAGAGATTACGATCTGAACAGTTTTTACAGCGAAGATTTAAAAAGAGAAGTACAGCCAGAAGAAATTATGGTTTCTTATGGTCATGTGGAAAATGGTTACGAATATCCAATGTTGAAGTTTATGGTGATTTCAGAGACGGATATTTTTGGAAAGAAAAAGAAGAAAAAGCGTCGTAGAGCATATGAAGGACAAAAAATCCAGAATTTCTCGGAATTAAAAGTCGGTGATTATGTAGTACATGAAAATCATGGCCTTGGAATTTACGAAGGCATTGAAAAGATTGAAGTTGACAAAGTTACAAAAGATTATATGAAGATTTCTTATGCAGGTGGAAGCTCTCTATACATTCTGGCAACACAGCTTGACCTGATTCAAAAATATGCCGGTTCAGATGCAAAAAAACCAAAACTGAATAAATTAGGTACCACACAGTGGACAAAAACAAAGAGCCAGGTAAAAGGAGCTGTCAGAGAAATTGCAAAGGATCTTGTTGATCTGTATGCTACAAGACAGCAGTCCGAAGGATATGAATATGGACCGGATACCGTATGGCAGACAGAATTTGAAGAAATGTTCCCATTTGAGGAAACAGATGATCAGTTGCAGGCAATTGCAGATACAAAGAAAGACATGGAAAGTAAAAAAATCATGGATCGTCTTGTATGTGGAGATGTTGGATATGGTAAAACAGAAATTGCAATCCGAGCAGCATTTAAGGCTGTACAAGAAAGTAAACAGGTGGTTTATCTGGTGCCTACGACGATCCTGGCACAACAGCATTACAATACCTTTGTGCAGAGAATGAAAGATTTTCCTGTGAAGATTGAATTGTTATGCCGATTCCGTACAACTGCACAACAGAAAAAAACCGTGGAAGATCTGAAAAAGGGACTGGTCGATATTGTGATCGGTACACATAGAGTTTTATCAAAAGATGTGGAATTTAAAGATCTTGGACTTCTTATTATTGATGAAGAACAAAGATTTGGTGTGGCCCACAAAGAAAAAATCAAGAAACTTAAAGAAAATGTAGATGTTCTTACATTGACGGCAACACCGATTCCACGAACACTTCACATGAGTCTTATTGGAATCAGAGATATGAGTGTACTAGAAGAAGCTCCTATGGATCGAATGCCAATCCAGACATATGTAATGGAATACAATGACGAAATGGTGCGAGAAGCAATTGAACGAGAACTCTCACGAGATGGTCAGGTATACTATGTTTATAATCAGGTGAATGATATTGCGGAAGTTGCAGCTAAAATACAAAATCTTGTTCCGGATGCAGTGGTTGCTTTTGCACATGGTCAGATGAATGAAAGAGAATTGGAAGATATTATGTGTGACTTTATTAATGGAGATATTGACGTACTTGTATCGACCACAATCATTGAAACTGGTCTGGACATTTCAAATGCGAATACAATGATCATTCATGATGCAGATAAATTAGGATTGTCTCAGCTCTATCAGCTTCGAGGAAGAGTAGGACGTTCAAATAGAATGGCATATGCATTTTTATTATATAGAAGAGATAAATTACTGAAAGAGATTGCAGAAAAACGACTGGCTGCAATCAGAGAATTCACAGATTTAGGATCTGGATTTAAAATTGCCATGAGAGATCTTGAAATTCGTGGAGCAGGAAATCTTTTAGGAGAAAGACAACATGGGCATATGGAAGCAGTAGGATATGACTTGTATTGTAAAATGCTAAATGAAGCTGTCAAACAGTTAAAAGGAGAACTTGACGAAGATCTTTATACAACAACTATGGATCTTAATGTAGATGCATTTATTCCAGACAGTTATATATCCAATGAATATCAGAAACTTGATATATATAAACGAATTGCAAGTATTGAAAATGAAGAAGAAATGGATGACATGATCGAAGAACTGATTGATCGTTTTGGAGATATTCCAAAGAAAGTACAACAACTTCTTACGATTTCCGGATTAAAAGCTCTTGCACATTCTGCATATGTAACAGCAGTAGAGCAAAAAGGAGACGACTTCAAAATTATTATGTACGAAGAAGCAAAAGTGCAGCCACAGAAAATACCAGGGCTTTTAAAAGCATACAATGGGAATTTAGTATTTAAGGCAGATACACCACCATATTTTTATTATCATAAGAAAAGTCATAATAAAAAAGATAAAGATCCACAGGTTCTTGAAATGGTGAAAAAGTTGTTAAATGATATAAAAAGCTTGTTAGATTAAGAAAAAAAGGCTATACTTTATCTTGGTAATAACGTAAATACTTAGGAGGAGTTTATGATCAGTTTAAAAAAGAGAATGTTTGTTCTGGCAGCAGCAGGAGTACTTGCGGTTACTTCTCTGACAGGATGCGGAAGTTCTGTAAATAATAATGAGACAGTTTCAACAGTTGGAGAAGAAAAAATCCCATATGGTGTTGCAAACTTTTATGCAAGAATGCAGCAGGCTCAGTATGAGACATATTACGCAGGCATGATGGGAACTTCTGGAGCAGATATGTGGAAACAACAGGTAGAGAAAGATAAAACATATGAAGATATGGTAAAAGAAGGCGTGATGGACAACCTTGAAAACGTATATCTTATCGGACAGCATGCAAAAGATTATAAGGTAGAACTTACAAAGGAAGAAAAAGAAGCAATTCAAAAAACAGCAAAGCAGTTTGTGTCAGATAATGATGAAAAGACAAAAGAAGTAGTCTCAGGTTCCGAGGAATACATCTCAGAGCTTCTCGGAAAGTTGACGATTCAAAGCAAGATGTCAGAGAAGATGACAAAAGATGTAGATCAAAATGTATCAGATGATGAAGCAGCACAAAAAGCGATGGACTATGTTTATTTTTCTTACAAAAAGACTTCAGAAGATGGTAAGACAGTGGACATGACAGATGAAGAAAAAGCTGAATTAAAAAAGAAAGCAGAAGCGTTAAGAGAAGCAGCGAATGTTATGTACATAGATAACAG
>JAHHTM010000269.1 GCA_020024675.1 Muricomes sp. | reverse complement strand
TTGGATTGTTGAAATGGGAGAAATGATCGGAACCATTAATGCAAAAAGTAATGAAGAGATTAAATCTTTCCTGAGTAGGAATAAAGATACGTATCGCATTCCTTATCAACAATACAGTGAAGACAGATCAAGACAGTGTGTATTTGCCGGAACGACGAATACAAAGAGATTTCTGCCTTTTGACAGAAGTGGAGCAAGACGTTTTCTGCCTATTGAAATTCATGCAGAGCAGGCGGAGGTGCATCTGCTGGCTGATGAAGAAAAATCTAGAGCCTATATAGATCAAGTATGGGCAGAAGCTATGCAGATCTATCAATCTGGAACATTTTCCATGAAGTTTTCAGAAGAAATCCAAAAGCAGCTTGATCAGTATCGACAGACATTTATGCAGGAAGATACGAAGGCAGGATTGATCCAGTCATGGCTGGATGATTATCAAGGACAGTATGTTTGTTCTCAGATGCTTTACAAGGAAGCATTGAAGAATTATGATCAGCCGGAAAAATGGGCGACAAATGAGATCTGTGAGATTATGGACACGAAAATTGCAGGATGGAAGGAAGGTCCTACTCATAGATTTAAAAAAGAAGGATATGGAACGCAGAGATCATGGATCAGAAATGATGTAAACGAGAAGGAAGATTCTGAGTTTCGGGAATTGACGAAAGCAGAACAAATAACGTTACCATTTCACTAAGCCTTACAAGGCAATGATAAGATAACGATTTCTGTTTACAGTGTATTTACATTACGTTTACGGTAAAAAGCCTTACAACACAGGTATTGATTATATTTTATACGTTTTGTAAACGAGAGATAAAAAGAAAAATAAATTAGATTCGAGATTTTTTATAAAAGAAAAAGTTTGTTTTGACGGCGGTTTACAGACAGGTTTACATGCTGTCAGGCTTTGAATGACAGAAAGGGGCAAAGGTTATATGAAAGATATTCCAATTTGGGAAAAGAGCAATTTAACATTGGAAGAAGCGGCTGCCTATTCGAGCATTGGTACAGGAAAATTAAGAGAGATCACAAACTCAGAAAACTGTAAGTTTGTTTTATGGGTAGGAAGCAAAAGGCTGATCAAGCGACGTTTATTTGATCAGTATATTGAGGAGTCTTACTCTATCTAACCTGTGGAAAAACGAAAGATGTTACTGCTAGAAGAGCCTTGATATGATATAATGAATGAGCACATCAAGGCTCTTTCCATTATGGAAAGGAGTTTTATTTATGGCAGCTAGAAGAAAAGACGATAAAGGAAGAGTCCTGAAAACAGGAGAGAGCCAGAGAAAAGATTCATTATATCAATATCGATATACAGATGTTTATGGGAAAAGAAAAGTAATATATGCAGCGGATCTGAAGGAACTGCGTGAAAAGGAAGATGAGATTTTAAAATATCTCAGTGTGGGTGTAGATTATGCGGCAGGTGGCATTACAGTATTAGAATTACTGGAACGCTACATCAGTTTGAAACAAGGTGTTAGATATAATACCAAAGTTGGTTATCAGTTTGTGATAAATCTGGTAAGGAAAGAGGCTTTTGGAAGAAGAATTATCCGTGATATTAAAATATCAGATGCTAAGCAATGGTTTATGAAGCTTCATAGAGATGGAAAAGGTTATAGTACTATTGGTAGCGTAAGAGGAGTGATAAAGCCGGCATTTCAGATGGCATATGATGAGGAGTGTATTAAGAGAAATCCATTTACATTTAAGCTTACAGATGCCATACCAAATGATTCCAAGAAAAGAATCGCACTCACTTCGGAGCAGGAGGCAACTTGGTAATATAACAAAATAATTTTAATACGCTCTTACAGTATTTGTGATATAATACAACAGAAAACTGGATCTATGTGGAAAGTTTTCTAACCTGAAAATTATGCAAATGGGGCGTGTTGAATTGTTTTCAATTTTAATTGTAGAAGATGAAGCAAGTGTAAATCGAGCGATTGAATTTACATTATCGAAAGAAAATTATAAAGTTTATCAGGCATATGATTTAAAAGAAGCGGATCATATTTTTCAAGAGAAAGAAATTGACATGATTTTGTGTGATATTAATCTTCCGGATGGAAATGGACTTGAATGGATAAAGAAATTAAGAAGTCATACAAGTGTTCCGGTTATCTTTTTAACTGCATTAGACCAGGAGATTGATCAAGTTATGGGTTATGAAGCTGGAGCAGATGATTACATTACAAAACCATTTAGTTTGTCGGTTTTGGTGTTGAAAGTGAACGCATTTTTCAAACGGAACAGTCAATCCCAGAATCAATATCTTGAGTCTGGAGAGTGGCGGTTTTACCTAGAAGAATTATATGCAGATAATGGAGAAAAGCAAGTTACTTTTACGAAAAGTGAATGGAAACTGCTCCGGATTCTTCTTGAACATCCAAAAATCATATTATCAAAATCTCAGATTTTACAAAATGCCTTTGATAACGGCGAAGAGTTCTTTGATGAAAATATGGTGGCGGTTTATATTCGAAGACTTCGAGAAAAAATTGAGAAAGATCCAGCTGATCCAAAGTATATCCGTAATGTAAGAGGAATGGGATATTTATGGAATCAGTCTTGCATAAAGAGATAAAACATTGAAAGAGAATCAAAAAAAATCGAATCGAAAAGTATATGGTATTTTGGCAGTTGTGTTCCTTCTTGCTACTAGTT
>JAHHTM010000268.1 GCA_020024675.1 Muricomes sp. | reverse complement strand
ATCGTCAAGTGGTTAAGACCCAGGGTTGTGGCTCCTGTATACGTGGGTTCGAATCCCACTACCCACCCCATACAAACTTAATATTGGGGTATCGCCAAGCGGTAAGGCAACGGATTCTGATTCCGTCATGCGCAGGTTCGAATCCTGCTACCCTAGCCAAATCGGGATGCGTCAAGCATCCCACATATTTATGGCGACATAGCCAAGCGGTAAGGCAGAGGTCTGCAAAACCTTTATTCCCCGGTTCAAATCCGGGTGTCGCCTCCAAGACTGTTATTTAACAGTCTTTTTTTTATGCTCATTCACATGCGTATTATAAAATAAAAAGACAGGTAGGTGCCTGTCTTTTTGTATTTTAATTTATAGTGATTTTTGCTACAGATGTTTTTGCAGGAAATTTTAAAATAATTTAATCGGTAGTTTCTTGTATGCTTATGTATATAGCCAAAAGCATAGTTGTCAATCTCTTTGAGGGAGGAATATAAAGATCGGTTAAGTCCGGGCATGCATAAATCGCGTATTCCTCTAAATCGGTAAGTGACACAGGAAGAAACAGCTCTTTTAAATAGTGCAAATTATCAAATGCGTAATGATGAATGACTTTGACTGTATCAGGAAGAACACTTTTTACAACTATGGATTTTTATATCTGTAATCATTAAAGTATTATTTTCTGTTCTTTGGTATATATATTCTATAGTAGTATTTTCTTATTAGTTAGAGAAAAGATCAAATTCGGATTTTATAGGTGCCCAATGTACGTCTGCGATATATGTGGAAACTTCCTGAGCTTTTTTTTCTTTTAGTAATCTGAGAATTTCAGCATGCTCTTTATTTGTCTCCTTGAGAATATGGAAGGTCGTGCCTTCAGGATCATCTGCGTAATCCTGCTTTAAGAATTTGCTCTTTAATTTAGCGATTGTTTCTATTAATGTATCGTTTCCACATTCGTCAATATAGATTTGATGGAATAGCTTTTGTTGTTGCATGTACATTTCGTAATTTTTAGAATCAATGGCTAAATCAATACTCTTAATATAAAACTGCATATCACGATACATTTTTTCTGTTAAGTTGGGACAGGCAAGCTTTGCTGCTAAGCCATCCAGATATCCGAGAAGAACATAAAGTTCGGAAGCTTCTTTTTTATTAAGACTTTTTACAATAAATCCTTTACGGGGAACATTGTCCAGTATCCCTTCTGATGCAAGCTGTATTAAAGCTTCTCTGACGGGAGTTCGGCTGATTGATAATTCCTGGCAGATTGAATTCTCGTTTATTTTGTCCTCAGGATGTAATTTTCCGATTAATATCTGATTTGCAATATAATCATAAACATGATCTTTTAATGTTTTAAATTTGTTCATTTTATTTCCATCCTCATATAAAAGTATATTACATATAATAACACATTTTATATAAAATAATAATAAAAATATACAATATATAATACGGGTATGATGTGAAAACGAAATGATTGGTGAGGTTAGGAAGTTATTTTCAGAGAATCAGATTGAATACATCAAAGCACATAGAATATTAAAAGGGAGATGTCGTGATGGAATAACTTAAATCTGCTGTGCTTGTGAATATTGCAGTAATTGTCACTCCGGGCGAAGCATTATTACTTATATTATTCTTTGTGGGACCGGCAGAGCACAGTGCTTTTCCAGCGGTTTAGTGAAATTAAACAAGAATAATGCTGCTACATGGTCAGTAATTGCATCAGCAGTGATTGTACAGACTTTTATTGTTATCCTTTACTTTAATGCAGGATACCATACGTATTCTTGGCATTTTACTATCTGAAACTTGTAAGAGTACGCTGGATACACACTTCAGAAAAGCAAGTGCGTGGATAATTTCCATAATAGGTTCACTTTATGGAGTATGATTGCTTTATGCGAATGGAGTAACATACATACTTATTGCAGCAATGTTATACGCACCGGGTACGTCAATGTATTTGTGTAAACGCAAAAAAGAAGGATAAAAGTATTTTGAAACAAAAACTGATTTGATCTTGATGAGAATCTCATAGGCAGAATTAAAAGACTTTGCCTGCTTTTTTTATAAAAACGGATAATCATAACGTAAAAAGGGAAAGCTTTAATTATATTATATAAGGAGAGTTTTTTATATGGGAATTAATTTTAATTTAAGCGAAACAAAGAAAAATTTAATGCGTGCTTTTGCAGGAGAAAGCCAGGCACGAAATCGTTATACTTTTGCTGCAGAAAAAGCAAAAAGTGCTAACCTTCATGTTCTTGAAGCGGTGTTTATGTTTACAGCCAATCAGGAAAAGGCGCATGCTAAGATTTATATGGATCATTTAAAAGAATTATCAGGTGAAACAATAATGATTGATGGAGGATATCCTGCTGAAGTTACTGATTCTGTTTTGGAAATGTTAAAATTCGCAGCACACAATGAGTTTCAGGAGCATGATGATGTATATAAACATTTTGCTGAAAAAGCAATGGAAGAAGGGTTTCCTGCAATCGCCAATTCGTTTAAGAATATAGGTGAAATTGAAAAGAACCATGGAGAAAGATTTAAGGTTTTTGCTGACTTGGTAGAACAGAATAAATTATTTATAAGTGATGTACAATGTGCATGGATGTGTCTGAATTGTGGACATATTTATACCGGAACAGAAGCACCGGTATTGTGTCCTGTATGT
>JAHHTM010000267.1 GCA_020024675.1 Muricomes sp. | reverse complement strand
GATACCGGTTTAAATATTGCTTCATTTCAGAAGTTTTCATATCAGAAGTGGTTTTGAAATTTACGGTCTGTTCATAAGCGTGTACCCCGACTTCGGTTCTTGCCCCACAGTATAATTCTACATGTTCAGCGGTCATTTTGTAGATAACTTCGAGAAGTTTATTAGAAATGGTATTTTGGGATTCGTTTTTTCCGAGACGTTGCCATCCTTGATATCGGGTGCCGTCATATTCGAGTGTTAATTTTATATTATGCATGTAAAATCTCCTTATCTGAAATGTCTTATTGTAAAAGTCATTTTACAATGTTTATGCATTGCTTTCAAGAAGATTATTTTTTGGAAGAAGGGTTATAGTTGACTCTTGTAGAGATATATAATAAACTGAAAGTATCTATAAAAACATAATAAATGGAGGAAATTTTATGGGACGTTTATCTGAGAAAATTGCAATTGTTACTGGTGCCAATTCAGGAGTTGGTGCTGCAACAGCGAAGATGTTTGCAAAAGAAGGTGCAAAAGTAGTAATTAGTGCCAGACGAGAGGCTCCATTGGAAGCTGTTGCTAAAGAAATTCGCGAAGCAGGTGGAGAAGTACTTCCTGTTGTAACAGACATCTCAAAGTTAGAAGATGTAAAAAATTTGGTCGCTAAGACAGTAGAAACATTTGGAAGAATTGATGTACTTGTTAACAATGCCGGGGTGCTTGATGAAGGTCTTAAGCCGATTGACCGATTTGGTGACGATGATTTGGATCGTGTACTTAACATCAATGAAAAAGGTACAATGTACTGTATTCGTGAAGTATCTGAACAGATGAAAAAAAATGGTGGAGGTTCTATCGTGAATGTTGCATCTGTAGCAGGTGTTATGGGATGTGGTGGTGCAGTATACGTAGCATCAAAGGCTGCAATTGTTGGAATTACACGTCATACAGCACTTAGATTTGCGGGACAGAACATTCGCTGTAATGCAGTTTGCCCTGGATCTATTGCTACACCTATGGTTGCGGATATGGGACCAGATAACATGGATGCAGAGATGTTTGGCTCTATGTGCAAGCATGCAGATATGCGAGTACCAATCTGTATGCCGGATGATGTTGCAAATATTCTGACATTCCTTGCATCAGATGAGTCACGTGCAATCACAGGACAGGCTATTGTAAGTGATTTTGGAAGTACTTTATAATCTGGTATAAAAGAAATAAATTATTGCTTAAGCTTTAAGGGTATATAGAAATAGAAAGGAAGAACGGAAAACTATGCCAGACGAGAAAAAAATGGAAGATTCACGAGTGGAAACGATACACGTTGTCAGACCGAATCATTTAAATGCAGCGGGAAGACTTTTTGGAGGAATCCTTATGCAATGGATGGATGAGGTGGCTGGATTTGTAGCAAGGAGACATACATGTGGAAAAGTGATCACAGCATCAGTGGATAATCTTCGATTTATGAAAGGTGCTTACCAAAATGACATGATTGTAATTATTGGTAAAGTGATTTATGTAGGTAACACATCCATGGAAGTGAGAGTGGATACTTACAGAGAATCGCTGGATGGTATGAGGAGTCCGATCAACCGAGCCTATTTTACAATGGTATCATTAGATGATAATGATAAGCCAAAGCGAGTACCGAGACTTATAATAGAAACAGAGCAGCAAAAAGGTGACTGGGAAGCTGCTGAAAAAAGAAAACAGATGAGAATGCTAAGAAAAGAGGAAGGTTTTTAAACCTTCCTCTTTGTAAATACCGAGCGTACCATATTTATGGTCCGATCAATTTGTTGCTTTTCTTCATCTGTTTTTCCGTCTTTCATAATTTCCATTATGAGTTCAAATTCACTTTCTGAAAATGAAATTCCTTTTTTGTTGGCAGCATGAATAAGTGCCATCATAACAGGGGGAAGCTCCTTGTTAGATTTTCCAGCGGTTTGTGTGGCTGCAATTTTAATTAGTTCCAATTTTGCTGGATCGAGATTTTTCATTGCAGGATGATTCATCCATTCATTCATTTTATATCAATTTCCTTTCATATTATCATCAAACATTTCACTATACTGTTCAAACATATCCTGTTGATCAGGACTTAACATTCCCATCATCATTTCAAAAGGGGAAATATCACCCTCTGTTTCCATCATATTCATGATAGTGGATAGTGTATCGATTATTTCGGCTTTAGAAGGCGAGATATAAGGTTTCATTGATTTTAGGATATCTACAGAAGATGGTGGAAAATCGGACCATTCTGTGCTGGAGAGCAAATTGTTTTTTGCGCTTATAAAGAAACGGACAGTTTCTCGCAATTCAAATATTTTAATGAATACACCTAAAAATTCCTGCTGGTCGGGTGGGGTGTAAGGTAGGAGCAGCTTTAAAATTTGAAGGTCTGGTGAAATAACAAGTTCGTCAAAAGGTGTCATAGGTTTTGGGGGTGAATGTTCCATAAGCACTCCTTAGCTTCTGAGTTGTAAAATATATATGTAGGAAAATAAAAGAATATGAAATGGAAGTTTATAATTAATATCCCAGGTACATAAAGATGTACCTGGGAAGCGTAAAGAAAAAATCTAATGGTTATCTGCAATCACAAGGACCGCCGCAACCGCCACAGCAGAGAAGGAGAAGGATCAACCAAAGGCAGTTATCATTTCCACAGTTGTTTTTTGGCATTGTGCATCCTCC
>JAHHTM010000266.1 GCA_020024675.1 Muricomes sp. | reverse complement strand
GTATATTTGTAAGAAGCCGGTGTATAGAAAAACACCTCTTGGAAGAGAAATCGCAGATCTTTTACTAGCAGTTAATCGTCCTTACGGAAAATCAGATTATATTCCATGTATCTGCTGGGGGCGTAATGCAAGATATGCATCTGGTTTTGAAGTGGGAGAACATGTTCAGGTACTTGGAAGAATTCAAAGTAGAGAATATGTGAAGAAAATTTCAGAATCTGAAACACAGACACGCACTGCATATGAAGTTTCTGTTAGTAAACTGGATTGTTTAGACGAATAATATAAGACGATACATTGACAATTGTAGGAGAAGATGGTAGACTTTGAAACAAAAAATGATCAGATCAGGGGGAATATATATGTCAATTTTCAAAGGAACCGGTGTCGCAATTGTTACGCCATTTCATGCAGATGGAAGTGTGAATTATGATAAACTAGATGAACTGATTGAGTATCATTGCAGTCGGGAGACAGACAGTATTGTTATTTGTGGAACGACTGGGGAAGCTTCCACTTTAACTGAAGAGGAACATATGGACTGTGTTAGATTCACAGCAGAACGTGTCAAAAACCGTATGCCCGTTATTGCAGGAACGGGATCAAACTGCACACGTACGGCAACAGCTATGTCTGTAGAAGCAGCAGAAGCAGGAGCTGATGGTCTGCTCGTTGTAACACCTTATTATAATAAGGCCACGCAGTCAGGGTTATACGGTCATTTCAGAACAATTGCGGAAGCAGCAAAGGTTCCGATTATTTTATACAGTGTAAAAAGTAGGACGGGAATGAATATTGAACCAGCTACAGCAGCAGCTCTTTTTCAAGATGTAGAGAATATTGTGGGGATTAAATAAGCATCTGGAGATATTTCACAAGTTGCAAAGATCATGAATCTTACAGATGGAAAGATTGATTTATATTCCGGAAATGATGATCAGATCGTACCAGTTCTTTCATTAGGCGGTAAGGGTGTGATTTCAGTTCTTGCAAATGTGGCACCAAAGCAGGCACATGATATTTGTGCAAAGTTTTTTGAAGGGGATGTAGCAGGAAGCTGTGAGTTACAGCTTAGAGCACTCCCACTTATAGAACAGCTTTTCAGCGAAGTAAATCCAATTCCGGTAAAGAAGGCGTTAAATCTTATGGGAATGGAAGTAGGAGGACTTCGCACACCACTTACAGAGCTTACAGAAGCAAATACAGAAAAACTTAGGAAGGCAATGATTGATTTCGGGATCACATTATCGGTGTAATTGATAAAATATGTTTGTTAAAGGGATATCATACATTGAGGTAAGTACTCAGATGTGGTATCCTTTTTTATATGGGTTATAAATAAATTGATATCTTATGAAATAGAAGCAGGAGGATAAGTGATGATTAAAGTGCTAATGCATGGGTGCAATGGAAAGATGGGACGTATTGTTACAGAACTTGTACAACGAGAGCAGGAGATGGAAATAGTAGCAGGTGTAGATACCTATCAGCAAACTGAAAATGCATATCCGGTATTTGAAAATATTGCGGAATGTAATATAAAGGCAGATGTTGTTATTGATTTTTCTAACTCAAAAGCAGTAGATGATCTTTTGAAGTATTGCGCAAAAGAAAAGCTTCCAGTTGTTCTTTGTACAACGGGATTATCAGAAGAGCAGATGGAAGACGTCAAAGAGACTGCAAAAAACACTGCGGTATTAAAATCGGCAAATATGTCACTTGGAATTAATCTTCTAATGAAATTATTAAAAGATGCGTCAAAAGTGTTGGCAACCGCAGGTTATGATGTAGAGATTGTGGAAAAGCATCATAATCAAAAAGTTGATGCGCCAAGTGGAACAGCATTGGCACTTGCGGATATTCATATGTTTACGATCGTAGTCAGACAAGACAGAAGAGAAGTGAAAAAGAAATTGGAATTTCAGCTGTGCGAGGAGGGACGATTGTAGGAGAACATGAAGTGATCTTTGCAGGGTTGGATGAAGTGGTAGAGTTTAAACATACAGCATATTCCAGAGGAGTTTTTGGAAAAGGTGCAGTGGAAGCAGCTAAATTTCTAAAAGGAAAACCGGCGGGAATGTATGATATGAGTGATGTGATTGGAATTTAATAGTAGTTATGGCGTGGAATGGAGGATGTTATGAAAGATCTTGAGACAAGATATTTGGAAAGACTGTCAGAATTGTATCCAACGATAGCAAAGGCTTCAACTGAAATTATTAATTTGCAGGCAATCTTAAATCTTCCTAAGGGAACAGAACACTTTCTTACAGACATTCATGGAGAATATGAAGCGTTTTCTCACGTGTTAAAAAATGGATCCGGGGCTGTGAAAAGAAAGATAGATGATGTATTTGGAAACACTTTAAGTGCTAAAGACAAACAGTCACTTGCTACATTGATCTATTATCCAAAAGATAAGATTTGTCAGGTTAAAAAATATGAGAGTAATATGGAAGACTGGTATAAGATTAATTTGTACCGTCTTGTTGAGGTGGCAAAACGTGCTGCAAGTAAATATACACGTTCCAAAGTTAGAAAAGCACTTCCAAAAGATTTTGCCTATGTGATTGAAGAACTTATTACGGAAAAAGCGGACATAAATGATAAAGAAGCATATTATAGTGAGATTATAGTCACGATTATTAAAATTGGGCGTGCAGAGGAGTTTATACAGGCTCTTTCAGAAT
>JAHHTM010000265.1 GCA_020024675.1 Muricomes sp. | reverse complement strand
CTTGATCTCACATTCTGCCATAGGCTCATGATTAACTTCCAGTTCATATTCTATATACACTTCTATCTTTTCTTCTTCTGTATTTATATCCAGTTTTTTTGTATTTGCTCCAACTAAAAGTTGTCCGAATGGTGTCTGATAATAAGTCAGATTTTTTTCATTATGCTTAAAAATCATATGGGTGTTGGAGACACCCTTCTTTATTACTTCAATACTTCCATCATCAGATATTTTAATCTTATTTTTTGTAACTTTGGTTTCCCCTTCTGTCACTTCATCATAAAGGATATAATGTTTCCCATTTTTATAATAATAAGTGGCAGGAGTCACCGTTTCGATTGTTTCATTTTCTTCTTCTGTCAGTTCAGGAAGTACCTGCATGTGCATCCCCGATATACTGACCAGCACATCTTTTGTCATATATATCCCCTTTAGTATTCTTCTATATTGACGATATTTGTCCGTGGCACATCAAATGGCATAACAGAATTAGCAAATTGGCGAAACTTTTCTGCTGCATCACTGACATAAAATTCATATTTGCTGCAAAGATCTTCTCCTGTATTTGCCATATCTGCATGCTCTAATAATTGTTTAAGATCCATAGCCGCTTCATAAGCAGGATTTACAATCTTTATTTTCTCACCTAGATATTCCTGAATCTGAGTCCTCAACAATGGGTAATGTGTACAACCTAAGATCATCGCATCAATACCTGTATTTTTCATAGATTTAAGATAATAATCAATTGCTTCAGCTGTAATATGATGTTCACGGAATCCTTCTTCAACAAGCGGAACAAATAACGGACATGCTTTTTCAATAACCGTAATCTCTGGGTTCATCTTTTGGATATTTTTAGTATACATTCCGCTTTTGACTGTAGCTTCCGTTCCGATTACCCCTACTTTTAATCTTTCTGTAGTCGTCACTGCTGCTCTTGCCCCTGGAACAACAACGCCTATAATCGGCACCTCAAACTTATCTCTAACTGCTTCTAAAGCAAGCGCACTTGCAGTATTACACGCGATCACAATTGCTTTTACATGCTTTGTGCTTAAAAAACGGATAATCTGTTCTGAAAACCGAATAATGGTATCCTTTGACTTACTACCATAGGGTACACGCGCGGTATCCCCGAAATAAACAATATTCTCTTTTGGAAGCTGTATTGCAATCTCACGGGCTACCGTAAGACCGCCTACGCCGGAATCAAAAACACCGATTGGTGCTGTTTTTTTGCTTTCTATATCCAAAATATCTGTCTCCTAGAGTGCTAATATTTTCGCAATTTCATACTGATGAGTAGGAATCTGTTTCTTCATTGACAATGCTTCTTCGATATCAAAATCAAGGAATTTACCACCTTTATATCCTACAACACGATTTCCTTTTCCCTGACAGAGAAGTTCTACTGCCATTGCTCCCATTGTGGAAGCATAAACTCTGTCTTTACATGTTGGGCTTCCACCACGCTGCATGTGTCCTAAGATTGTAGCTCTTGTCTCAATACCTGTAGCTGCTTCAATTCTTTTTGCAAGATTCATTGAATCTCCTACACCTTCTGCATTAATAATAATGTAGTTCTTCTTACCACGTTTTTTATTAGCAAGAATATCTTTAATCATTGCATCTTCATCGTAATTATTATTTTCAGGCATCAGGATTTTCTCAGCTCCATTGGCAATACCACACCAAAGTGCAAGATATCCTGCATCACGTCCCATAACTTCGATAATACTACATCTTTCATGAGATGTAGATGTATCACGAACTTTATCAATGGCTTCCATAGCTGTATTAACAGCTGTATCAAACCCGATTGTATAATCTGTACATGCGATATCAAGATCAATTGTTCCCGGAAGACCGATTGTACGTACTCCAAGGTGAGATAGCTTTTGAGCACCGGCAAATGATCCATCTCCTCCAATAACTACAAGGCCGTCAATCCCATATTTTTTACAGATAGCTGCCGCTTTCTGCTGTCCTTCTTCTGTACGCATTTCTTTACAACGTGCTGTCTGGAGAACAGTACCACCTCTTTGAATAATATCTGATACATCACGTGCTGAAAGATCAATGATTTCTTCTTTTAAAAGTCCATGATATCCTCTTCTGATTCCACGTACTTTTAATCCTTTTGCAAGAGCTGTTCTTGTGACAGCACGAATTGCTGCGTTCATACCTGGAGCATCTCCACCACTTGTAAGGATACCGATTGTACGAACAGGATCTTCGATCTCATATGACTGTTCCATTGGTTCAATTTTTTTATCTGTCATAAAACTAACCGCCTTTCTATAAATCATCAATGTGATACCTTGGCAAAACATTGATGTTTTTTTAACGTTCCCAAATTATTCTATAACATTTATACTTGGTTTTCAATAGATTTTTTAACCACTTTGACTCTATTCTCTCCATAAGCATTCATAAGCCGTCCCAAAATCTGTGGTTCTATTTTTATATTTTTATTCTTTGGAAGACGTTTTACTGCCCTTTCTTTTTGACAGTATATAATTACTTCATCTTCTCCTTCACTGTCCAGGAGATAACCATATAAAATTTTTTCTTCCTCAAGGAAATTTTCTTTATCTGGAAACTGTATCCACAATTCTTTTTTCTTTTTATCAAATGGTATTATTTTTTCACAGATTAATTTACTTGGCTTTTCATCTTCTTCAGAAACTC
>JAHHTM010000264.1 GCA_020024675.1 Muricomes sp. | reverse complement strand
CTGAATACAGCGGAAAGAATCTGATAATCGGCCAGTAGAATTTCTTCATAAAGCTGAAAGGCTTTTGCTGAATCTCCTGCTTTTTGATACAGAAGAGCTTGCTTCCGCTTACGTTCCGGGTTTTGCTTGGAAAAGAACTTCAAATAGGTCTCCGCTTTTTCATATTGCTCATGACGAAGATAATAGCCGTACAGGGAATCTGCTGATGCGGTACGAATGGATTCATCGCTGCTTTCCAAAAGGCGTTCATAGCAACTCAGAATAAATTCATCATATTCTGAGTCTTCCGAAATTCCCTGCATCATCATAAGACCTTCTAACTGGGTTGTAAGGGTGTGAATCAGCACTTCACAGTTTGGATATTGCCGGATTTGTTCTTTAATCCAATGGAACACAGCATCATAGCTTTCCAATGTGGATTTCTGATCTGCCTTTCGTATGATTTCCTGAATTTCTTCCGCCGTCAGTTCATCCCGAAATGATAACAGTTCATCCAAAGAAACGCCCAGTAATCGGGCAATCGGAGACAGCAGCGTAATATCCGGCATAGTATTTCCGTTTTCCCATTTATTTACTGCGGGCGTGGTTACGCCCAGGCGGTTAGCCATTTCCTCCTGCGTCATTTGTTTTGCTTTTCTATATTTACGAATCACTTCACCGATTTTCAATCGTAACACCTCCTGTAGATACTGCAACGGCCTTTGCACATTTAACATAACACAGATCAGCAAAAAGCACTATTGAACCGTTCTTAAGTATTGTGAAATAAACTTAACCAACAGGAAAAGCTTTTTGTAAGTATTAGATTTATTTTGATAAGTCAAACACTTTACTTCCTTAATATTGTTTCATAGCTTACTGAATTTGCTAACTAATCGTGTAATTTCCTGTTGCGAAAGGGTTCGGGGCTATTCCTCACCAAAAGCCTTTTCACGGTAAAAGGAAAAACTTTTATCATTCTCCCACTGTCGGATAAAAAACAGGGGCAATACCGAAGGATTGCCCCTGATAGATGGGAATATATAACTCAGTTCAACATTACCAGATTAAATAGTATTTCGTATTTTTTAAATTATTTTCTTATCTGGAGTATGCAAATGACTGGTATTTTTTACTTTGAAACTAATACATCTTGGCATTCAAGGTGCTTATCAAACCAATGTGTAGCATAAGCGCATGTCAATATAGCAACACGGTTTGTTGATCTGAGATTTTTAACAACTTCAAACATTAGTTTGTCTGCAATGCCCTTTCCTTTTAGAACGCTATCTACATATGTGTTATCAATGTTTACAACATTTTTATCAACAGAAGGAAAAGTAACTTCAGCAACGGTAACGTAATCCGGTGTATATAGAGTAATTTGATTTTTATTATGGATAAACTGCAAACAAGCCACCTCCTAATGAAAAACTATTATTATAGTATCTAAAAAAATAGAAAAAAACAAGTGCAATGAGTAAGAAGAAAATTTAGACATACTTTATTAACATTATATTCATGCTATCTTAATTGACAATGAAAATACTATTTGATACTGTTACATCAGCACATTTTCAGTTGGAGCAAACCAAGAAAATGTAGTATAAATTGATACAAAGAGGAGAATATAATATGGGATTATCATTAGAAGTCAGTGTACCGGTCTTTACAGTGTTTCTGCAAGGATTGTTAAGTTTCTTTTCTCCTTGTGTACTCCCACTGATTCCGTTATACATCGGTTACCTTTCAGGAGGCACAAGAAAAATGGGAGAAGATGGAAGGATGTATTTTAGTCGGAAAAAAGTTATGTTAAATACGTTCTTTTTTGTATTAGGAGTTAGTTTTACTTTCTTTCTTTTAGGATTTAGTGCATCTGTGCTTGGAAGTTTCTTTAAAGGAAGCCATATGTTGTTTTCAAGAATAGGAGGAATCCTGATTTTTTTATTTGGACTGTATCAATTGGGGCTATTTGGAAAGTCGAAAACACTAAGTCAGGAGCATAGACTTCCGTTTAGACTGGATAAATTTGCAATGTCTCCAATTACTGCACTAATTATGGGATTCACGTTTAGTTTTGCATGGACACCTTGTGTAGGTCCGGCGTTATCAAGTGTGCTATTGATGACTGCATCTGCAAGTACAAAAGTATGGGCATATGTTTTGATTGGCGTATATACGATAGGATTTGTATTACCATTTCTTGCGGTTGGAATTTTTAGTACTACGTTACTTGATTTGTTTAAAAAGCATGGAAATGTTGTTAAGTATACAGTAAAGATTGGTGGAGTACTTATGATCCTCATGGGACTTATGATGTTTACTGGAAAAATGAATTCAATCACAGGTTATTTAACAGAAGTGGCGAAAGAAGAAGCGACGACAGAAACTGTTGATGATAAAGAAAAAGATGAAGAGATAGAGAAAGAACAAAAAGAAATGCCAGATGCTCTTCCAATGAAATTAAAAGATCAATATGGAAAAGTTCATGATTTAGAATCATATAAAGGAAAAGTGATATTTCTTAATTTTTGGGCAACATGGTGTCCACCATGTCGTGCAGAGATGCCGGAAATTCAAAAACTATACGAAGAGTACAGTCAACAAGAAAATTCTGAAGTCATCATCATGGGAATTGCAGCACCTTCATATGGTAAAGAACAAGATATAGATGGAGTAAAAAAATTCCTGGAGGATAATGGATATACGTATCCGGTAT
>JAHHTM010000263.1 GCA_020024675.1 Muricomes sp. | reverse complement strand
GATTTCATTATCACAGACACATTCCACGGAACGATACTGTCTGAAAAATTTAATGGCCGCTTTGCAGTAATGCTAAGAAGTAGCAACCAAAATAAATTAGCTGATTTGATTAAAACCATTCATGCTGAGGAACATTTAGTTAATAGCTTTACTGAATTGGAAAAGGTTTATAATGTTGCAACAACTAAAAAAGAATCGCAACAATATCAAAACGCAGAATATGCAAATGCTATGCATTATTTGAAAGAAAATTTATAGTATGGAGAGCTAAATGGCAACGGAAAATCGAACGAAATATCTTATAAAAAATACAGCAATTTTTGCGGTGGGTACAGTAGCGACCAAACTAATAAACTTCGTCTTAGTACCTCTGTATACATATGTTTTAACGACCCAAGAATATGGAACTATTGATCTGATTACCAATATATGTATGGTTCTATCCCCAATCCTAATATTAAATATAGGTGAAAGCGTTATGCGATTTTCACTTTATAAGGACGCTAACCATGAACAAATCCTCAGCGTTGGTATTTTATGTCTTGCTACATCATGTGTAGCCGGACTGTTGATTTTCCCGATTGGAAGTCATTTTGAAATTATAAATGATTTCCGTCTGGAACTATATTTATACACCATTGCAGCTGGCTTTTCACAGGTTTTCCTATGCTATTTGCGTGGAAAAGAAAAATTGGTGGCATATTCATTCTGCAATATAATCAATACATTAGGCATTGCTGGACTGAATATTCTGTTCGTAGCTGTTATGAAAAGGGGGACTAAAGGTTTCTTAAGTGCCTATATCATTTCAAATTTTATGACAGCTCTACTTGCAGCAGTATATGGCCATGTACTACAAGGAATTCGCCATTTTTCCTTTCAATCAAAACTGGCTATTAACATGATCAAGTATTCTGTTGTCCTGATTCCCAATGTATTTATGTGGTGGCTCATGACATCTGCAGATCATATTATCGTTACTGCTGTACTGGGTGCAGCCGCAAACGGAATTTTTGCTATATCATATAAAATACCATCCATTTTGTCAGCAGTGGTTTCTATTTTTAATCAGGCTTGGTCGTATTCAGCAATCAAGGAAAATGATAGTGTCGATCGTGACGAATATACCAATCAAATATATGCGATTCTCTTTATGGTAATAACTATCCTTGGGGCAGCAATGCTTGTGGTATTGAAACCATTCTTACACTTGTATGTTAGTGAAGCGTACTATATTGCGTGGTATTATGCACCGCCGTTGGTTTTAGGGTTTGTTTTCCAATCATTGGGGACCTTTATGTCCACACCATATACGGTTAACTTAGACAGCAAAGGTTTCTTAGTCTCAGCATCGTTGGGTGCAATAGTAAACATTGCACTAAATATTTTCTTTGTTTTTAAGCTGGGAATCTTCGGCGTAGCAATCGCAACGGCAACAAGCTATATTGTTGTCTATTTATATCGGTGCTACGATACACACAAATATGTTAAAATATCAATTTTTGATAAGAGATACATTTCCGTCATTGTCGTTTTATTGGCTATGTTTGCAACAGTCTATATTACAAATTGGGTTGGAGAAATTGTACTACTTGCTGAAAGTGGAATAATAATAGCGTTACAAAGAAAAATATGGCAGCCAATGTTGGAAACTCTTCTAAAAAAGATTAAGCATACAGACTAATTATAGTGTGACATCAGAGGTGAATTTATATCCATGAAAACTGTTTGTGAAACGGATCAGTGCACAGGCTGTATGGCTTGTGTGGATATTTGCCCCAAAAAAGCCATACGCATTGAGGACTCCTTAAGTGCTTATAATGCAATTATCGATTCAACATTATGTGTTGATTGTAATTTGTGTCATCGTGTATGTCAGAACAACACAGAATTAGAATTTTGCAAACCTATCGCATGGTATCAAGGCTGGGCAAGTGATGTAAATATTAGGAGCAAAAGCTCCTCCGGAGGGGTTGCTTCAGCATTAATTCAAAGTTTTGTTGATAAAGACGGAATCGTATGCAGTTGCACCTTTTCTGATGGAAAATTTGGATTTGAATTTGTAGAGGCGCAGGAAGATACCGATAAATTTTCTGGATCAAAATATGTAAAAAGCAATCCTACAGGAGTTTATAAGAGAATAAAGCAAAAACTGAATGATGGTAAAAAACTTCTATTTATTGGACTGCCGTGTCAAGTTGCAGCTGTTAAACTGTTCGTGGGTAACAATCTTTTGGAGAACTTATACACCGTTGATTTAATTTGCCACGGCTCCCCTTCCCCTATATTTTTCGAAAAGTTTATTGAGGAATACGGGTACTCAATTAATTCTTTGGAAAATATTTCATTTCGTAAAAAGGACTACTTCCATGTATTTCGTGGAGCCGTTGGTATTGAGCCAAATCAAGTGCAGGATGCATACACATTTGCCTTCTTAAATGGACTTGACTATACAGAAAACTGTTATTCATGTAAGTATGCCCGCAGTGAAAGAGTTAGTGATATTACTATTGGTGATTCGTGGGGTAGCTCTCTCCCGGCAAGTGAACAGAAAAAGGGAATTTCCTTGATGTTGTGCCAATCTGAAAAAGGAAAATATTTGTTGAATAATTCTCCACTTCAATTATTAGATGTGGATATAGAAACAGCAATTGAAAATAATAAGCAGCTAATGCATCCATCAAATCATCCGGCAGAGCGGGAGAAGTTCTTTAG
>JAHHTM010000262.1 GCA_020024675.1 Muricomes sp. | reverse complement strand
AATGTATTATACAATTTTGGTAGTAACCATTACAACATTATTGTATCAGCTCAAATTAAACGGACAAAACATTTATTTACACAGAAATGTGATAAAAACACAGATTAAATAAAATTTGTCACATTTACATTTTCCATACCTGGTTTAGAGCATAAAAAGAAGAGCACATAAATGTACTCTTCTTTTAAATACGTATTATTCGTTTGTCGCTAAATTAGCATTTTTCGATAACGATAGCAGTACCCATACCACCACCGATGCAAAGTGTAGCAAGACCTAATTTTGCATCGTCTCTTCTTAACATTTCGTAAATAAGAGTGATAAGGATTCTAGCTCCGGATGCTCCGATTGGGTGTCCTAAAGCGATTGCACCACCGTTAGGGTTAAGTTTGTTTAAGTCAAATCCTAATTCTTTACCTACTGCTACAGACTGTGCTGCGAAAGCTTCGTTAGCTTCAATAACGTCCATATCGTTAACTGTTAAGTTAGCTCTTTCTAAAGCTTTTCTTGATGATGGAATTGGACCAAGACCCATAACTGATGGATCTACACCGGCAGATGCGTATGATACGATCTTGCAAAGTGGTTTTAATCCTAATTCGTCAGCTTTTTCTTTGCTCATTACTACTAATGCGCATCCAGCATCGTTGATTCCGGAAGCGTTAGCTGCTGTAACAACACCGTCTTTCTTGAATGCAGGTTTTAATTTAGCCATTTTTTCGATTGTTGAACCGAATTTAGGATGTTCGTCAGTATCGAATACGATTGGATCGCCTTTTCTCTGTGGAACTTCTACTGGAACGATTTCATCTTTGAATTTACCAGCTTTGATAGCTGCTTCTGCCTTCTGCTGTGAAGCTAGTGAGAATTCATCTAATTCTTCTCTTGTAAGTCCATACTGTTCAGCAATGTTTTCTGCTGTGATACCCATGTGGTAGTCATTGAATGCATCCCAAAGACCATCGTTAACCATCATGTCAACCATCTTTGTGTTGTTCATTCTTGCACCCCATCTAGCAGCTTCTAAAGAGTATGCTGTCTTGGACATGTTTTCTGCACCACCAGCAACTACGATATCAGCATCTCCAGCTTTGATGATCTGAGCTGCTAATTCAACTGCTCTAAGACCGGATCCGCAAACTTTATTAATTGTCATTGTTGGAACTTCAATTGGAATACCAGCATCTAAAGACATCTGTCTTGAAACGTTCTGTCCTAAACCACCCTGAAGAACGCAACCCATGATTACTTCTTCAACCTGTTCTGGTTTAACACCAGCTCTGTCTAAAGCGCCTTTGATAGCGATAGCACCTAATTTTCTAGCAGCAACACCTTTAAGTGTTCCACCAAAACTACCGATTGGAGTTCTAGCTGCTCCTACGATTACTACTTCTCTCATTAATATGTACCTCCTTAAATTAAAATGCCAAGATGGCACTACTGCAACTAAATATAATATTCAATCACATTTTATTTTATCACTTAATCTTGCAAAAATCAACTGAATATCTTTGTTCCATATGATCAGGTCTGAGTGCTTCCTTTGCTTTACGGAGATTCTCAATTCCCATATCTTCTTCTCTATTTACATAGACAATGTTTTCCGGTAAATTTTTGCAAAATTCGCTGCATATAATCTGATATAGACCTCTGTAACTGTCATTTGCTTTTTCAAAATGCTCTACGGCCGTATTGTTGTTAAGACGTTCACCAAGGGCAAAAGCTTCTAATGTTCCATCAATATATACTGCTGTAGAAAAGACTGCTTCGTCTTCTACAAAACCAAGTAATTGCGTAATTGCTTCTTCTTCCATACGAAGACTTTCCAGTTCATCCTCTGTATAGTCACGATTGAGTCTGCATCTTCTGACTAATTCCAGAACTTCTTCTGTCATATCCCTGGTAATTCTGTGCGTATCATATTGATAGGTCTTCAGAAAGTAGTTCATGTGATTTTTCTTTTTATGTAATGCCCGCCCACTTAAAGTAATCAGTTTGTCTTTGAGATAAACGTATTCGTCCTGATCCCGGTCATGTTCAACTCTGATTTCCTCGGAAAAAGCATCACTTATCAAGTGTACCATATGTTCAGGAATCAATTCAATAGCAAAAGGAATTTTTCTTTCGTCAAACCTTCTTTTTGCCTCAAAAAGTCCTTTTTTGAGACTTTCTATCTCATACTTCCCGTTTTTGGTAAGTGGCATGGAAATAATTGCATTAGGCTCGTGAATCATACAGTCTCCACCCGCCATAAACAGGTAGCCTTCAATGATTTCCCAACAAAGGCAATGTGTTTCTCTCCAGATATAGTTAGCAATAAACGTATATCCTGCTCCTCTATAGTCATATCCCTGAAAATACTCTTTCAGTGTTTCTATCTGCTCTGCATTAAGATTGTCAAAATTATTTTTAAAAATATGCATTAATTAAAATTTCCACTCCTTTACTTTGTTTAGCGTCCTGTAGTCTGTAAAATCAAACTGAAGCGGTGTAATCGCAATATAATTATTATGAAGTGCCGCAACGTCTGAATCATCCGGATGATTTTCCGTCCGGGAAGGTTCTCCTGAAAGCTCATATGTTCCATCTTCCATACGATAAAAGCTATCATCATAATAACGATTTCCTAATGTTGTAAATTTTATTCCTTTAATTTCATCTTCAGGCAAATCCGGAACGTTTATATTAATTACTACAGATGTGCTCATTTTATTATAAATTTTATCTATAAGG
>JAHHTM010000261.1 GCA_020024675.1 Muricomes sp. | reverse complement strand
ATGTTTAACTCCTCTTCTTCTTTTCCTAATATTAATTTTACCATATCCATAAAATTATCGGATGTATCACTTGCGTAGAAAATATTTTCTCCATTTCTTTTTTCTGCTAAGAGATTGTTTTTCTGAAGTTCAATTTCTACGGCGGTTGCAACTTCAAGAGATGAGTTGATAATTCGGATATCCGGATAAATTCTCTGAAGATTTTTCCTTAGTAGAGGATAATGAGTGCATCCCAGAACAAGTGAATTAATATTATTTTTATGAATAAAGTCATCAAGATAATATTTAATCGTTAAATCCATAATTTCATGATCAATAATTCCTTCTTCAATAAGAGGAACAAAAGCGGGACATGCTTTTGAAAAAACTCTGAGGTCAGGATTGTTTTCGTGAATCTTTTTTTCGTATGCATTAGAGCGAACTGTAACCTTTGTGGCAATAATCCCGATATTATCTTCCGGCGTACATTCTTTTGATACGACTTTGGCCGTAGGGGAAATAACACCGATTACGGGAATATCAGGGAAACGTTCTCTTAGCATATCAAGACATGTGGCACTTACGGTATTGCAGGCAATAACAATCATTTTGACATTCTTTTTTACAAGAAAGTCTCCAATCTGTTTTGTAAAAAGATGAATTGTGTCTACACTTTTTGAACCGTAAGGTGTTCTTGCGGTATCGCCAAAGAAAATAATCTGTTCATTTGGCAGTTTGTTCATAATATAAGGGATACTGGTAAGACCGCCGATACCAGAATCGAAAAAACCTATAGGACGATTGTCCATAATTGTGATCCTCCTAAATCTATAGATTGCTCATTTCCTATGAAAATAACTTCTGAAGGATAACGAGCAGAATATTATCGTTATATAATATGCAGGCGAAGATGGAATTTTCCATACTCAATGCAAGTGATTCCGACATTTGTGGAAAGCAGACAGAAAAGAGAGGAATGAAAATAAGGAAGAGGAGAAGAACATAAAATATTCCTCTTGTAAAACCAAATAGCATTCCAAGAACACCGTCAATAAAGCCTGTCACACCGTCATGATATTTTTTAGAGAACAGCTGGGCAAAAAGGAAAAGAAGTATTTTAAGACAGATAATAAAAGTAAAAAATGAGATAATGGTCATTAACATAGATGTAATGGATAAAATAACTTCATTTTCCATAGCGGACACTTCAGGTCCGATCCAAAGGGAACATGCATCGGGAAGGGTATTTACCAAATTATTCTCTGCAAGCTGTGTAGTAAGACTCTCCTGAATCCATTGGTCAATACCGGTATAATCTGTCAGAATTTCTTTTGTAATACTGCAGAAAAGAATACCAAGGATAAGACATAGAAACCACTGCAGAAAGCTTTTCAGAGTGATCATCAAACCCTTTCTGGCACCTTCCACAGAGGAAACCAGCAGAATCAGAAGTACGAAAATATCCAAAGTGCAATGTCCTCCTGTCCTTTAAAATATATGTAATAACTGAATAGCCTACATTATCTTCACATATATTTATATTACTAAAATTATCGTGAAAAATCAATAAGGGAGAGCAGGTTATGACAAGAGAATATCGGAAATTCAAGATAGAAATGGAATATAAAACAAAGGAATACAGATTATGGCAGAAGGGTTTTGATGACAATCTGTGCATACTGGAGTCATATAAAGACAAGCGATCGGTCTATTTTGAGGTTTCTAATTTACTGCCTTCATCGGACTTACATACGAATGGCAGGAAAGCATATCATATACTTCTTCTTGGCGAGGATGACGGAGAAGTGATTTATAAGGATTTTGGAGAATTTCATGTGGGAATAAAAGGAAGTGGAAGTTTTTTCAAGAAATTCAAAGGACCGGAAATAGAATGCTATACACATTGTCTGCTAATTGCACTTGATGAAGAAAACGGAACAACAGAGACAATTCTTTCCGGAGAAACTCCTTTTATGGCAAAGGATGAAGAAACATTATGGGAGTCCTTGATTTTAAATATGGAAGAGGGAGAAAAAGCGGATATTTTTGCGGAAAGTATTGATGAAACAGGTGCTTTATGGTATCGATTTTACAGAGAGGGGAATCTGCCTGACTGTCTTCTGCCATATGAAGAACAAATTCACAAGTATGGAAATTACATTATAGGTAAAAAAGAAAATCACTATTTTATAGGTATACCGGGAAGATTTCTACAGGCAGAACAACCGCAGAGAGAAGAAGGATATTTTACATTATGGCAGCCTATTAGCGGAGGGGAGGCTTTTTTTAAGAGCCTTGAAGAACTGACAGGAAAGCTTCAGGAACAGATTTTCGGATACTGGATTGGAGAAATTGATATGGCAGAGGGGAAAGTCCTGGCTCTGTAAATACAAATGCCTAATATGCACGAAATTCCATACAAAAAACGGTTGAATAGTGAGAGAAACTGTGATAACATTGAAAGGTATATGAATAGGTTTATGAATGAAGCTCTGAAGGAAGCACAATCCGCATATGAATTAGGAGAAGTTCCTATAGGAGCAGTGATCGAAAAAGACGGACAAATTATCGCCCGTGGACATAATATGACAGAAACCTGGAAAGATCCTACGGCACATGCTGAGATGATTGCTTTACGCGAGGCATCAAGGGTTTTAGGCGGATGGCGACTTCCGGGATGTAATATGTATGTCACCATAGAGCCATGCTCTATGTGTGCCGGTGCAATGGTGTGGAGCAGGATAGAAAACATCTA
>JAHHTM010000260.1 GCA_020024675.1 Muricomes sp. | reverse complement strand
CAGTAATCTTCTGTAAGATATCCCAATCAATTCTTTCAATAGATGCTGTCATAGCGTCGATTGTGTTGATCGCACGAATGATAACCATATATTCGAAACATCTTTCATGATTTTTCATACCAACTGATTTGAAATCAGGCACTACTGTGAAATACTGCCATACTTTCTTATCAAGTCCTGCCTTTGCAAACTCTTCTCTTAAAATAGCATCTGCTTCACGAACAGCTTCCAATCTGTCTCTTGTGATTGCTCCAAGGCAACGTACACCAAGACCTGGGCCTGGGAATGGCTGACGATATACCATCTCTGCTGGAAGTCCTAATTCAAGACCACAAGCACGAACCTCATCTTTGAAGAGCTGTTTTAATGGCTCTACTAACTCAAACTGAAGGTCTTCTGGAAGTCCTCCAACGTTGTGATGAGATTTTACCATCTTAGCTGTCTTTGTACCACTTTCGATGATATCAGGATAAATAGTACCCTGTCCAAGGAAGTCGATTCCATCCAGTTTTCTTGCTTCTTCTTCGAATACACGGATGAATTCTCCACCGATGATTTTTCTCTTCTGTTCTGGATCAGCAACACCTTCCAGTTTTCCAAGGAATCTTTCTGTTGCATCAACATAAACAAGGTTTGCATGTAACTGATTTTTGAATACTTCAACAACACTCTCAGACTCATTTTTACGCATTAAGCCGTGGTTAACATGTACACATACTAACTGCTGGCCAATTGCTTTAATAAGAAGTGCAGCTACTACAGAAGAATCTACACCACCTGAAAGAGCAAGAAGAACTTTTTTATCTCCGATCTGACGTCTTAATAATTCCACCTGATCTGCAATAAAATTCTTCATATTCCAGTTTGCTTCTGCTTTACACTCATCAAAAATGAATGACTTTAATTCAGCTTCTTCTGGAAGTTCTGCAAACTGTTTCTCACATTTAGATAATGGGTAATCTACTGAAATCATTGGGTATCCGCAATCGTATAATGCTGGATTGATCTCAACTTCTTTACCATCAACTACACGATTTTCTCCACCGTTTAAAATAATTCCTTTTACATTTTCTAATGCTTTTAATTCCTCAACTGTAATATCGTGTGGATGAATCTCACTATACACACCAAGATCACGAACAGTTCGCGCAAGTACTGTATTATTTGTGCTTCCCAGGTCCAGAATAACAATCATATCCTGTTTCATTTGTTTTCCTCTCCTTCTTTGCATGCCAAAACCACCTACTATTTCGGCACCTCATTTATAGTTTCTTCTTGTTGTAGCGGAAGTGCATTTATTTTTCAACTTTATAATAGAAACTCTATGACGAAAATTGACTCGCTGCTTTTCGTTTAGAAAGCCTTTCGCTTACATGTGGGCATTATATCATAAAAATAATGTTTTTGAAAAGAGACAACTTGTAAAAAATATAAATTTTATCCAAAAAAATTTTGTCATATCCTATAAATTTTTCCATATAAAAAGAACGCCAAAGCGTCCTTTCTATCCTATCCTCATGCCCTCTACCATAATTCTTGGTGTCCACATAAAATTACTAAAACCTAATGTTACAGTCTCATTATATATCACATCTCTTCTTGGTAGATAAATATTTCCCATATCGGTTTCGACCTTATTGTAGTCAGATTCTGATATTATTTCTCCCTCGTCAGCAAACCTTGCCAACACGTCCATACTGACTCCTGCTCATGTATTGCAGACTCCGACATAGATAACAATATCATTCAGATTTTTATGTTGCATATATTTTTTCAATCTGTCGCTCAACAAAATATTCATGTATTACTCCTCCTTATTTTGTTCTATCATTATCATACCTATATTCTTCTAATCTGACAGTGACATAATCACATTTTTATTAAAGAAGTTTAATTTCACTAAAAGCATAAAAATTACGCTGCAGATCAAATATAAAAACATCTGATCGACAGCGCAATCTAAAATCACTTTTTCGAATATTCGATTTAAGCCAGGTCTACACCCATTACTGTAATTCTTGCAGCATTCATAAAATTACTGAATCCTAATGTTACAGTTTCTTCGTATTTCATCCCTGTCTTTGGCAGATAAACCACTCCAAGTTCTGTATCAACTTTATGGAATTCCTGTTCAGAAAGTGTTTCGCCCTCATTAGCAAACCTTGCTAATACACTAAGTGCTTCACCACCTCACGTGTTGCACATGGCCGCATACAGCACAATATCTTTCTGCTCGTTTGCCTGCATGTATTCTTTTAACTTATCATTCAATACGACCTGCATTTCGCTCATCCTCCATTTCCTGCTAATCTTCATTAAATCTATTGATATGATTATAATACTTTTTTTATGTTCTGAACAGCATTAAATTTTAATTTCCATTCTTGACATTTTATCGAATAATGCTATACTAAAAATTGAATTGATCATATTGTAAACGCTATGATAGGAAGAGTAAGCTGAGTAACCATTCAGAGAGGAATGCATATGGTGTGAGTCATTCCATGGAGCATCAGACTGAAGACCACCCTTGAGCGGCTTTAATAAAGCCCGGCTGACGCCGTTATCGTCTAATTAAGTGGCTCGTAGATTATATTATTTAATTTACGCAAAAAGGGTGGAACCGCGGTACATGAAAGTCTATCGTCCCTGAGTAATCTTCAAAAGATTATTCAGGGGCTTTTTTATTTCATTATTTAAGGAGGATTTTAAAATGAATAGAAAAGAAATAATAGGACAATTAGAG